>PWFE01000063.1 GCA_003554115.1 Haloferacaceae archaeon
ACAGTCGTAACAAATAGGGATCGGTAGGGCCCCTTCCCCAAATTCTTCAGGGAAATAGCCTTGTTCCAAGCAGTCGTGGCAGAAATATTCACCACATAAATTACACTGCTCCAGATCACCAAACTCAACCTCCAGGCCACAGTCGGTGCATTTTTCCATTTTTCACACTCCTTTTATGTATTTACTTCCTAAACAACATAATATAACAAGCCCTGTTACATTGCAACATATATTTTTTATCAATTTGAGAATTATTTTTACCCTTTATGCAGGAATTTGCAGTATAGGGGGAGTAAACTGTAAACTAAGTAACACTTCCCGCATTTGCCCCCCGGGTAGGGACCGGCCCAAGTCTCTACCCACATACCTTTTTCTATAAAAGGAGGGTTGGAAATGTCTCAGATGCCCGCAGCTAAAGAGGCCGTGAAAAGATTTGAAGAGCTTGACACTAAAACTAAAGGAGCTTTGATTAGAGAAAATTTAAGATATTTCGATAACTCCATACTTACAGACCAGCAGCGAATGTTTTTAGCTGCTTTATCTGAGTTGGGCACTATTACCAAGTCCGCCAGGGTAGCAGGGATTTCACCAGGAACTCCCAGCGGCTGGAGAAAATACGGCGGAGATGACCCGGAAAAGCAGGAAAGGGCACAAGTTTTCTGCGAACAGGAAACTATAGCAAAACAAATGTATATAGAGCGATTGGAAGATGCACTGGATAAAAGGGCTGTAGAGGGGGTTGACAAGCCCGTTTTTTATCAAGGCAAGGTTGTTGGATACGATAAGTGGTATTCCGACAACCTTTTAATGTTTAAGCTAAAAGGAGAACGCCCTGAAAAATACAGAGAAGTCCAGGAGCATAGGCATAACGTCTCCGGTTCTGTAGAATTTATTAACCGCATAGCAGGGCTTACTGAAGATGAATTAAGGCAGCTTGCTAATACCCCAATTAAGGATGTAAGGCAAGAGGACGGGATTATTGATGTCTAGCATACCTAAAGATCAGGCGGAAGCCTTAGCAGCCCGAGCCCAGGTTGCCTGGCTTGACTGTAAGGATGACGTAGAGTTTTTTATAAATAATTACGTATTTATCGAGGACCCGGACCACCCTGACGGGAAAACTTCTTTCAAACTATGGCCTGCCCAGGCAGATGCTTTAGAGCAGATACTGGAAAATAGGCTTTCTATAGTGCTTAAAGCCCGGCAGTTGGGCCTTACCTGGCTGGCTTTGGCCATAATCGCACATCACCTGATCTTTAAGCCCGGCTTTACCGCCAATGCTATTTCAAGAAGGGAAGATGACTCTAAAGAGCTTATTCGGAGATGCAAGTTTATATTTAACGAATTGCCCAGGTTTTTTATTCAGGAAAAGAAAAATTCCTTTGAAGGCTGGACAGGGCCCACCTGGAGCGGCGGGACTGAAGAGCTGCGAATAGAACACCCGGAAGGGCAAAATACCAGGTTTAAATCATTCCCCGCCTCTCCAGATTCCGGGAGATCGTTTACCAGCTCCTTAGTGTTACTTGATGAATGGGCATTTCACCAATACGACAGGCAGATATGGACTGCCGCCTTCCCTACCATCAATCGCCCTACAGGGGGACAGGTAATCGGCATTTCTACAGGAAGAAGGAATACGCTGTTTGAAGAAAAATGGCAGCAGGCTACCGAGGGGACTTCTAATTTTAAGCCTATATTCCTACCCTGGCACGCCGACCCCAGAAGGGATAGAAAATGGTACGAAGGGGCAAGGGCTGAATTAGGCGGACTGGGGCACGCTGAATATCCCGCTACTCCAGAAGAGGCATTTACCGTAGGTGAAGGGGCAAAGTTTCAAGAATGGGACCCTTCAGTGCACGTGCCTTTTGGAGCGGATTGGTACCCACCTGTTAGCTGGAGAATTATAAGAGCTTACGATGGTGGTTACTATAGGGCCTGCTGTAAGTGGTATGCAATTGCTCCTGATGGTTGGGCCATATGCTACAGAGAATACTACCCTCATAAGAAAACAGATCCGGAGCAGGCAGAGAAGATAAGGGAACTGTCAAGAGACAACGATGGAGCTCCAGAGGATATATCCTATACAGTAGCTGACACTTCCTGTTGGGCCCCAAATCAAGAAACTGGCAGGACTACCGCACAGATTTTTGCAGAGCATGGAGTACCTTTAAGGCAGGCAATGAAAGACAGGGAAAACGGCTGGAGGAGGCTGCACCAGCATTTAGCACCGTTTGAAGATGAACACGGCAATACTATTTCCAGGTTAAGATTTACCCACGCCTGCAAAAACACTATCAGGACTTACCCTATGATAGAGGCCCACGAGCAGAATCCCGAAGATATTGCCAACGACCAGGAAGATCACTGCCAGGACACCGATAGATACTATGCAATGTCAAGGCCTGGAACTGATATGCTTAGCGAAGAAGTCAAAGAGCGGAGGAGGAGAGAGCGGGAAAGAAAGGTTGTGCCGCTTAGCAAGGCTACAGGATATTAGGAGGTGAAAGTTTAATGATGCCGATGCCGCAAAGACCCATGCCCGGTATGGGAGGAGCACCCGGACCTATGGGGCCTGCACCAGCAGGACCGATGCCTGCAGGACCCGGACCCGGACCTGCACCTGGACCCGCAGGCCCACCGCCCGGGCCTATGGCAGCACCCGGACCAGCAGGACCACCTGAAGCACCCCCGGCAGGAATGGGCCCGGAGACGCCGTTCTCCGATATGCCCAGGCACGAGCTGGAATTGATGGCCCTGGAGTTAATTGACCGGGTGGAAGAATTGGAGTTAATGCTTGATGAAGTTGAAGAGCCCCTGGAGGAAGAAATACCGATGGAGGAGCCTCCACCGCCTGGACCAGAATTAGGTTGATAGGGGGACCACCCGATGGTTGAATTATTTTTACCACAACAAGATCAAGGCCAGAGAAAAATTACACAGGACCGCCTGGAGCTGTTTAAATATGCAGAGGACTATAGGCAGCAGTGGGACGACCGGGCTATTGAATGGTATAAGCTATACCGAGGCTGGAAGGCCGAATTGCCAGAAGGAGAAGCCCGAGCCAACCTGCACGTGCCTAAAACCTACGAAGCGATAGATACTATCCGGGCCCGTCTGGTTAAAGCCTTTTTTGGGGCCAGGCCTTATGTTGATTTTATCCCTATGCCAATACACGGCACACGGGATCATCTGGAAGAAGCAGAGCAACGGGCGGAGGTAGCCTCAGCTTTGGTGGACGAGCAGCTATCTAAAAATAATATCGTCTCCAAGTATTACGATTACACTACCAGCTACTTAGTATTCCCGGCAGGGATTATGAGTGTAGGTTGGAGATATGAGAAGAAGTATATGCGACAGCCTATCCCTGTCCCCCATATTGTCCAGACCCCACAGGGGCCTATGGTGCATATAGAGAACCAACAGCAGGAAAGCCTGAATACAGTATGGGATGACAACGAAATAAATAACGTAGATTTCTTCGACTTCTGGATTGACCCCAGGGGGACCAACCTTGATACCGCAAGGTTTGTATTCCACCGAGAGTGGGTAACTGAAGAACAGTTAATCCAACGTTTACATTGGCTTAACCAGCTTCCGGAAGGGGAAATGTTTGAGTTTGACCTGAAAAAACTAAGGCAGGCAGGGGCCAAGTTAAGACAGGGCTTTTGGGAAAGACAATCTAAAATAGGGATACAGCCGGAAGAAAGAGATATTATGGGCCAGAGGAGTGAAGAAGAAGATACCAGGAAAACCCTATACGAACTACTGCATTATTGGGAAGATGACCGCAGAAGTATATTGGTCAACCGAAATGAAGTAGTATGGGACGGCCCCTCACCCTACTGGAGACACCAGAAAAAGCCCTTTGTTATGGAGAGTTTTGACCCCGTGCCCAACGAGCTTTACGGCTTTAGTGCAGTAAGTATTATAGAGGACCTGCAGGAAGAGTTAAATACCCAGCATAACCAGCGAATAGATAACGTTTCTTTTATCCTCAACAAGATGTGGAAGATCAGGGCAGGAAGTGATATTGACGAATCTCAGCTGGTCTCCCGGGCAGGGGGAGTTATCTGGGTAAACAATATGGACGATATTGAGGAATTAAGGACTTCTGATGTTGCCTCTTCCGCCTACTCCGAATCAGGGCAAACAGAAAGACAGCTGGAAAATTCCTTAGCAGTCCCGCCCGTTATTCGTGGAGTGGAAGGCGGAAAGACAGAAACCGCAACCGAGGCTTCGTTAAAATCTTCTAACGCCTCAATACGGTATGATGTAAGGATATTGTTGTTTGAAAATCAAGGAATGAAACGGTTGGCCCATTTAATGGACATGAATAATCAACAGTTTATTAACCATTCCAGGGTAATAAGATGCGGGCCTGAAGAGAGTATGAGCTGGAGGCAGATTACTCCAGGAGATTTGATAGGAGAATTTGACTATAGACCTTCGGGTACAAGTGTTGACCCTGCGGCTAATAAAGAGATAAGACGCCAGCAGCTTTCTCAGATGATGGGCTTTTTAATAGAAACCGCAAACCCGTATGTTGACCTTTACGAGCTTACCAAAAGTTGGCTGGAAGCCTTTGATATGAGGAATGTACAGAAATTCCTTATACCGAGGGAGGTAGTTGAACAGCAGCAACAGATGCAGGCGATGGCCGAACAGGCTTTAATGGGCCCCCCAGAACAGGGACACGGCCCCCAGCCTGAAAGCCCTGAGCAGGGACACCCACAGCAAATCTCCCCTGGAGCTACTGTGGCCCCTGGAGCAAGAGCTCACCCTGCAAGAGTAGTCCCGGGACCAGGAGGTGGCCCCCGTGCCGAATAAGCCAGCGGATACCCTGACGGAAAAGGATAGTATGATCCTCCAGATGGCCCGCACGGAAGGCTGGGGGCTAATCTCCGAGATGGCAGAACAGCGAATTGCAGCTATTAGGCAGGATTTAGAAACAGGAAAATTTGAAAATCTCTCTCAAATATCTTATCTACAGGGGGAATTGAGAGGGTTAAAGACAGTCCTTAATTATGCAAAAATCAGGCTGGACAAATTTAAAAAGGAGAGTGGCAAAAAATGACTGAGAGCTTCTTCGGCAATAACCCCCCCGACCCTAACAAAGAGGGAGCCGGGCACGGGGATAATCCATTAGGATTGCCGAATAAACAGGAGCCGGCCCCAACAGAACCACCCGAACAGGGACACCCTGGACCTGCACCACAACAGGCCCCTGAGAGGGAGGAAGAGGGACACCCGGAACCGGAAGAACGCAAGCAAGAAGGCCGTATTTTAGGCAAATACCAGAATCATCAAGAAGTCCAAGAGGCCTTGATAAACATTGGAAGAAAACTGGGGAAAGATGTTAATTGGGAGGCTATGTACAAAGAAGGGACCCAGGAAGTGGACCCGGAAAAGCTGGAAGATGCTTACCAGCAGGCACAACAGCAATTAGGGCAAACTTCCGACATTGACCAGACCAGATCAAAGCTATCTCAGATGGAAGAGGAGAACCAAAAACTCAAACAGCTCACTAAAACTTACCAGGCTTACCTGCAGAGGATGATGGCTCCGCAAAGAATGGGACAACCACACCCTCAGCAGCCACAGCAATTTCAGCAACAGCCCCCTCAACAGCAAGCCCCCCACGCCCAGATGCCACAGCAGCCTCAACAACAAGAAGAAGAATACGATCCCGACCAGTTTTTCGATGAGTTTTACAAAAAAGGGCCTGAAGCAATACAGAAAATTGTAGAGAAATCTATACAAAAATATCAACAGCCACAACAACCTCAAGCACCGCCTACACACCAAAACTTCGGCCAGTACCAGCAACCCCAACAGCCACGGCCTAATGTAGATTATAGCAAGCAGGTTATGGAGCTGAAAAACAAATACGGGCAGGATTTTGAGGAAATGAAAGAAGATGTAGGGCAGGTATTGAAAGACCCTAAAAATAGATACTTGCTTCATCTAGACGATGGAATGGAACGGGCTTTTAATAAAGCCAAACTGCAAAGAAGAAGAAGCCAACGGGAAGAGGCCAAGAAAAAAGCAGAAAGCCACCAGATGGAAGTATTTAAAAATGCTGCACAAATTTCTCCCGGCCAGGCGAGAACCGGGGAACGCCGTTTAGGACAGGAGGAATGGGAGAAGAAGCAAATATTTGATCAAGCCCGTGGTAAAGGCTTCTTCGGCTGACCGCTGAGGAACCTAAAAAACTCCAAATCGGCGGTCGGCACAAAAATAATTGAATGGAGGAGAACACGATGCCTGGAACTGCTGATTATAGGCCAAATATTTGGGGGCCTACTGACGGTGCTCCAGTAACCACGTACCACATTGATTATGACCGCCGAGACATAGATATATCTTCGGATATACAACGTCTCTTACCTTCAGCAACACCGTTTCTTGTAATTATGATGGAGGCAGGGAAATCCCCTACCCAAACCGTGCAGTTTATGTGGTATGACCACGAGCCTGCAAC
>PWFE01000107.1 GCA_003554115.1 Haloferacaceae archaeon
AGGAGTTCATCCAGACTGGTGTGAGCGCCATCGACGGCATGAACACCCTTGTTCGCGGCCAGAAGCTACCGATCTTCTCCGCGTCGGGGCTGCCGCACAACGATCTGGCACTCCAGATTGCCCGGCAGGCCAGCGTGCCTGAAGACGAAGAGGGCGACGAGGACAGCGAGTTCGCTGTCATCTTCGGCGCGATGGGGATCACCCAAGAAGAGGCCAACGAGTTCATGGATGACTTCGAGCGCACCGGCGCGCTCGAACGCTCGGTCGTCTTTGCGAACCTCGCGGACGACCCTGCTGTCGAGCGGACGGTCACCCCGCGACTTGCACTGACGACGGCCGAGTATCTGGCCTTCGAGAAGGATTACCACGTGCTGGTGATCCTGACGGATATGACTAACTACTGTGAGGCACTCCGAGAGATCGGTGCCGCACGCGAGGAGGTCCCGGGTCGACGTGGCTACCCCGGATACATGTACACAGACCTGGCGACGCTGTATGAGCGTGCCGGTCGAATCGAAGGCCGAGAGGGCTCGGTTACCCAGATTCCAATCCTGACGATGCCGGGCGACGACGACACCCACCCGATTCCCGATCTGACGGGCTACATTACGGAGGGCCAGATCTACGTCGACCGGGATCTCAACAGTCAGGGCGTCAAACCGCCGGTTAACGTGCTTCCGAGTCTGTCACGGCTGATGGACGACGGTATCGGCGAAGGGCTGACCCGCGAGGACCACGGCGATGTCTCCGATCAGATGTACGCCGCCTACGCCGAGGGTGAAGACCTTCGGGACTTGGTGAACATTGTCGGTCGAGAGGCACTCAGCGAACGAGATAACAAGTATCTCGACTTCGCGGAAGCCTTCGAAAGCGAGTTCGTCCAGCAGGGCTACGAGACCAACCGTTCAATCGAGGACACGTTGACGCTCGGCTGGGAGCTGCTGAGCGAGCTGCCAAAACCGGAGCTCAACCGTATCGGCGAAGACCTCATCGAGGAGTACTACATCGAAGACGACGGCGAAGCAGTCGAAGCGACTGCCGACTGAGCTGTTGGTTTTCCGTTTTTCTTGCCGCAACCGCACCCAGCGGCGGCTCCGGTCTCAACAGGCGACACCCAGCGAGCCTAAGACGAGTGCAAGCGAGTGGCCCAACAGCACGGTCGACTGTGTTCTTAGACGAACTCCCAAAACGAATGGGCGAGGCTGTAGCCGAGCACCATCGAGACCACACCAATAACCCAGATTTCGTCGGTCTCAATCACAGCACTGGCGACCAGAAAGACGGTCACCGCGAGCACACCAGCAGTGACTGCTTCGCCGAGTAGTCGACGCCAATCCGTCTCAGTCATTATCTGATCACTCGTTGGAACAGGTATTAATATGCATCCTCCGGCTCGACCGAGACGGCCTCAAGCGTGAGTGGGTCGACGGGTCGCGTCTCTTCGGTCTCAACGCTGCCAATGGCCTCAACAACGTCCATCCCCTCGGTGACCTGTCCGAACACCGAATGCACGTCGTCGAGATGCGGCGTCGGCGCGAGGGTGATAAAGAACTGCGAGCCGTTCGTGTTCGGTCCAGAGTTGGCCATCGAGACCACGCCCGCCCTGTCGTGGCGCAGTTCCTCGTGAAACTCATCGTCGAACTGATAGCCCGGCCCGCCGCGACCCGTCCCGGTGCGATCGCCAGTCTGGATCATAAACCCCTCAATCACGCGGTGGAACGGGACGTCCTGATAAAATGGCTCTCCGTCGACCGACTCGCCGGTTTCGGGATCAGTCCACTCTCGGCCACCGGTGGCTAGGCCGACGAAGTTCTTGACGGTTTGGGGTGCGCGCTCGGCGTGAAGGTCGACGGTGATGTCGCCCATCGTTGTGTGGAGAATGGCAGTCAGATCAGCAGATGACTCGGTTTGCGTATCTGATGACTCGCCTTGGTCGTTGGGCGACTCAGTGTGTTCGTCTGCGGTGCAGCCAGCAACCGAGCCAGCAACACCGACAGCAGCAAGCGAGAGTACAGCGCGGCGGTTCATTACGATGCTGAGGGTCCGCCAGTATATCAGTGTTTCAGCCCCGGTAGTCGACTGCTACGGCCGGTTAGTCGACGACTACCACGTTGAATCGCTCGGGCCACTCATAGCGTCGACCACCCCAGACGAAGCTCCGCGAGAGCCCATAGATCAACAGCGGGAACTGGGCGATGAGTGCGGGATACATAAGGAGGAACGTCCACCGCCGAAGGCCGAAATACGCGTACAGTCCCGCCATCCCGACCGTCGAGAGAATCATCGATGGAAGTGGAAACAGCAGGCAACAGGCGAAAAACAGCGTCGACAGCGGGACAGTCACGTTCGGATACGGCGAAAAGTACCGGACGATCTGCATGAATCGGGTGTTGCGTTCGAGGCTCTCGGAGATCGTCCCGCCGACGTCGACCCGGCGGACCCGCGTTACTGGCATGACGTCGAGATACGCACCGAGAAGGCCGTCGTCGCTGATCGTCTTTCGGAGGTCTGTGACAAAGGCCTCCTCGTCGAGATCGCTACGTTCGAAAATTACCGCACCAGCCCACGGCGCTCCGATAAGACCGAGTCCCAGCGTCGCACCCATCACGTACGCCGGTTCAAGCAGCGTCGACAGGGGGTCGTTACCGACAAAAAACGGGAGTTCCGTCGTCGGACCCTGCCGGTCGTAATCGGCGTGTAGTTCGGCAAGCCAGTTGGGAGGATGATAAAAGTCGTCGTCAGTCCAGACAAGCCGGTCGCATCGGGCAGCCTCCATCGCGGTGGCGATGGCGTTGGCCTTTCCAGAACAGCCCTCAGGCTCGCCAGCGATGACGAGTCGCACCTCCTCGGGAAGCGAGTCGACGTCGGCGATAGGGTCGGAGTCGGTATCACAGACGACTAGTAGCTCGTCGTCGGGACCCAACTGGTCGGCCAACTGGTCGACCACGTCGGTCGGCCAGAGAGTGGGCAAAATGACAGTCGTCGGCGGAGCCATATCTACTGTACAGCCACACCGAGTGTAAGCGTGTCGAGAGAGTCAGTACGCCACGAGAAAGGTAGAATCGACCAGCGGGATTTTAACCCATCGACACGGATAACTGAGACATGACTACCTTGCCAGTTGGGTTTGTGACCCAGACACACACCGGGACGGTCACACCGCTGGAGTCGATTCAGTGGGCCGCTGAACTGGAGTACGATTTCGTCGAGATATATATGGACGGTCGCTCCGAGCGCACAGCTCTGGACCGAGCGGCGATCACGAGTGCTCTCAGTGAGACCGGCGTGGGCTGTCTGGTTCATCTGCCCTTCGTCGACCTCGATCTCGGGACGCCGCGAAACAAGGTCCGAGAGGGCTCGATTCGAGAGCTTCGGGCCTGTCTGGATGTGGCCGCCGATCTCGGTGCGACAAAGGCCGTCCTCCATGCCTCGACACACGCCACCGAACCCGAGTGGAGCGAACGAACCACTAAACCCCGCATTTTGGCCTCCGTTCGCGAGTTGGAGGCCTATGCAACCGCAAGAGAGATCGAACTCTGTGTTGAAAACCTCCCAAACGACGTGTATTCAATCCACACTATTGATGAACTCCTCGCCGAAACCGATGCCTCGCTGACCGTCGACACCGGTCACGCGCGCGTCTCGGGGTTTTCGGCGGGCGAAACAGCCGACTTTCTCGACAACTACCGCGAGCGCATCTCACATATCCATATAAATGACGCCCGCCAAGCCCGCGACGAGCACGTACCGGTTGGTTCTGGCAACACGGATTTCGAGACGATTCTCGCCCCGCTGGCCGACTGGGAGGGGACGCTGTCGGTCGAAGCCTACACCTTCGATAAGGACTACATGCGGCTGAGCAAGGAGAAACTCGACGCATGGCTTCCGGCCTGAGACGTCGGTGGCTGCGTGACCGACTCGCTGCGGTCGAAACGCGGCTCACACCGTGGCGATCCCACATTGATCTGCTGTGGCAGTGGCTGCTGTATCTCGTCGTCGGCCGGCTATCGAGGCTCTGGAGCCGCAACGACCGACTGTGGGTGTTCGGGGCACGCGGCGGCGATGGGTTTGTCGACAACGCAAAATATCTGTATCTGTGGGTGGCCGCAACCGACCCCGACCTCAGGCCGGTCTGGCTCACAAAAGACGACGAGACAGTTCGTGCGCTCCAGAACGAGGGGTATGAGGCCTACCACGCCCATTCGTGGCGTGGTCGGGCACTCACCTTACGGGCGGGCGTCGTCTGTATTACGCAGGGACTCCGGGACGTCCAGATGGGAGCCACCGCTGGGGCTACGCTGGTCCAACTCTGGCACGGCTTGCCGCTGAAAACAATTGGCTGGGACGCCGAGTGGCCCGACCAGCCGTGGCCGGTCCGACGGTGTCACGCGTCGATGGCCGATGAGATCGATCTCGTCACCGCGCCGTCGACGGCAGCTATCGACCCACTTTCGTCTGGGCTGGGAATCGACCGTGATCGGTTCGTCGTCACGGGATATCCGCGAACAGACACCTTCGTCGAGGAGGTCGGCGAAGCGAGAGCGACCGTCGACGAGACCGCAATTGACGCTGTTGAGTCCCTTGCTGGCGACAGTCCGGTCGTGTTTTATTTACCGACCTATCGACAGTCGGGGACGTCGTTCGTCGACGTACTCGACCTCAAGGCAGTGGGCGAACAGTTAGCTGCCTCCGGGGCCCACTTATATATCAAGGCCCATCCCTACGAGCCAGTGAGTGCGGCCGAAACTCACCCGCACGTTCACTGGCTCCCAGCGTCGGCCGACCCGTATCTCGTCTTGCCGATGGCTGATGTGGTAGTCACTGACTACTCGTCGGTACTGTTCGACTACCTGACGGTCGACCGACCACTCGTCTTTTTTGCCTACGACCAAGCGGCCTATACGGCCGACCGCGGCTTGTATTTCGACTACGAGTCGGTGACGCCCGGTTCCATCGTTCGCAACACCGAGGAGCTGTGTTCGGCACTCGATAACGCAATCGAGGCCTTCCGTGGCGGTGTCGACCCGTTCGCAGGCGACCGAAACCGGCTCCGTGAGCGCTTTTGTCCCGTTGAGCCGGGAGATGCCGCAGCCGCAGTCCACCGTGAGATCCGTCAGCGTGTCTTCGAACCCGAGGAGTACTCGACCGAGACTGACACCAACACGCCAGTCACCGAACCACCCACAGACCCGTCGACAACCGACCCACAGATACCGTAGGTTTCCAGACACATTCTGATAGAACGGTTTAAGTATGCATCAGCTAACGCTCTCGTAGTGACATCGGGGAACCCGAACGGAGAGCTCACACCAGCCACAGTACAGCAGGCCACAAGCCCGAGGGTGTTCGCACACCGTGGCTTTGCCGGCGTGTATCCCGAAAATACGGTGGCTGCTGTCGAGGGGGCGATCGCAGACGGCCGGGCTGCAGCGATTGAACTCGACGTGATGCCGACCGCAGACGGCAAAATCGTCGTCTTTCACGACGACACGCTCGCGCGAGTGACAAACGCACCGACGTCGGTTGCTAGCAAGCCTCTTTGGGAGCTATCGTATGAACAGATTGCCGGCTACAGCGTGCTCGGAACAACTCAGTCAGTGCCGCTGTTGTCGGATGTTCTGGAGGTCATCCCCTCAAATGTGAGCGTTAATATCGAACTAAAGAATCCGGGCTGCGAGCAGCTCAGATTCGCGGAGGCACTTGAGGGCGATTCGCTGGATGCGGCGACCGACCGCTGGCTGGCGTTTGTCGACCGCGTACTTGAGACCGCAACTGCAAGTGATCACGAGCTGCTCGTCTCGTCGTTTTATGAGGGGGCACTGGCAGCGACCCGAAGCCTCGATTCGTCGGTGCCGATTGCCTCGGTGTTTTACGATTCAGTCGAGACCGGCCTCACACTCAGCCGTCGGTACGACGTTTCGGCGATCCACACGCCGTGGAGTATGCTCACAGAGCCGGATGAGTCGACCGTCGACGTTCCGGTTTCGGGTCCGTTTGCCGAGACCGATCTCGTCGAGATCGCTACCAAAGAGGGTTGGGATATCAACGCTTGGACAGTCACAACGTGGCATCAGGCCGCTGAACTACAACGGGTGGGCGTCGACGGGATTATTGCCGACTATCCGGGCGTCTGCGCGCCCCAGGAACTGCAATCAAAGCTACAGCCTTCAACCCGGTAACGTCATCCGTTCTGCCACAGTTCTCCGCGCGCGCGACGATTCAGCCCAGTCAGCGACAGCTTGGTTCTATCCGACGGGAGGCGCTGGCAAGTACTTGAACAGCATATTACATTCAATCAGCAGGATACCGTTCTACGTGAAATATATAGTTGAGCCGTTTGAGGGAAGTTTGCGGTGCGTCTATTGAGTATGAGCCGCCTACTTATTCGGTTTCGCCTGCAACTGACCCCGGACTTTTGAGACCATCCACA
>PWFE01000021.1 GCA_003554115.1 Haloferacaceae archaeon
CCTCGTTGGCTTCGAGATAGTCGTCGTTCATCGCCAGACACATCGAACAGCCGGCGCGTCGCCACTGGAAGCCGGCGTTGATGAAGACCTCATCGAGTCCGCGGGCTTCACACTCGGCGCGAACCGTCTCGGAACCGGGAACCGCCAGCGCGCGGACGCCGTCGGCGACTTTGTTGCCCTCGAGGATTTTGGCCGCCTCTTCGAAGTCCGAGACGCGACCGTTGGTACAGGTCCCAAGGAAGGCGACGTCGACATCGTAGCCGACCATCGACTGGCCGGGTTCGATCTCCATGTGGTCGAGTGCCTTCTGGGCGGCCTCTTGGTCGGTTCGTGTCTCGAAGTTTTCGGGTTCCGGTACCGTATCGGTGATCTCGATCACCTGGCCAGGGTTGATCCCCCAGGTGACCAGTGGGTCGATGCCGTCGGCATCAACCGTCACGACATCGTCGTA
Organism: Haloferacaceae archaeon; assembly: GCA_003554115.1. Next base: position 452 of record PWFE01000021.1, read on the forward strand.
CTCGGCGTCTGCGTCGGATTTGATCGACTCCCAGTACTCTTTGCGCTCTTCGAACGCCTCGCCTTCGGGGACGTACTCTCGACCCTCAAGGTACTCGTAGGTCGTTTCGTCGGGGTTGACATACCCCGCTCGCGCGCCGCCTTCGATGGACATGTTACAGACCGCGAGTCGACCCTCCATATCGAGGGCCTCGATGGCTTCGCCGCCGTACTCATAGACGTGGCCGACGCCGCCGTCGACGCCCAGATCCTGGATGATTTTCAGGATGATGTCCTTGGCGTAAACGCCCTCGCCGAGGCTTCCTTCGACGTTGATCCGGCGGACTTTCTGTTTGTCAGCCGCAATACAGCCAGTCGCCAGCACGTCCCGGATCTGGGAGGTGCCGATGCCGACACCAATCGAACCAAAGGCTCCGTGGGTTGCGGTGTGGCTGTCACCGCAGGCGACGGTCATCCCTGGCTGGGAGAGTCCGAGCTCGGGTGCGACAACGTGGGTAATCCCCTGTTTGCCCGACTCGAAGCCGAAGAAGGTGATGCCGTTTTCGCTCGTGTTTGTCTCGAGCGCCGAGAGCATCTCTTCGGCCTGGTCGTCTTGCAGTGGGCGTTTGCGCTTTTCTGCTTCGGTGGGTGCGATGTGGTCGGTCGTCGCAAACGTCTGGTTCGGGTAGGCGACGTCCAGATCACGCTCGCGGAGCATTCCGAATGCCTGCGGACTGGTAACCTCGTGAACGAGGTGGAGCCCGATGAACAGTTGGTCCTGTCCGTTGGGCAGTTCAGTTACTTTGTGTTTTTCCCATACCTTGTCGTACAGCGTTCCCTTGCTCATCTGTTATCTCCGTAGTGTTGTGTGGTCATGTATCTGCTTACTCTTCGTCGGCCCACGAGAACAGTCCGCGCAGTTCCTCGCCAACCTGCTCGATTTCGTGGTTTTCTTCGGCGTCTCGAAGCTGGCTGTACTGTGGTCGACCAGCCTGATTCTCTAAGATCCACTGGCGGGCAAACGTGCCGTCTTGGACTTCTTTGAGCACCTGTTCCATCTGTTCGCGTGCGTGTTCGTCGACAACGCGGTCCCCACGGGTCAGGCCACCGTACTCTGCGGTGTAGGAAACTGATTCCCACATCTCGCTGAGGCCGCCTTCGTACATCAGATCAACGATCAGTTTGAGCTCGTTGAGACACTCGAAGTATGCCATCTCTGGGCTGTATCCGGCCTCAACGAGTGTTTCGTAGCCCTGTTTGACGAGGCTGGTGACACCACCGCAGAGGACGGCCTGCTCGCCGAACAGGTCGGTCTCGGTTTCTTCCTTGAACGTGGTCTCGATGGTGCCCGCGCGGGTACAACCGATGGCTTTCGCATACGCGAGCGCTTTGTCTTTGGCCTCACCGGTTTCATCTTGGTGGATGGCGACGAGGCCGGGCGTTCCCTCGTCTGCCTCGTAGTTTCGGCGTACCAGATGGCCCGGTGATTTTGGGGCAACCAGCGTGACGTCGATGTCGTCGCTGGGGTTGATCTGGTTGTAGTGGATGTTGAAACCATGGGCGAACTGGAGGGTATCTCCCTCGTTGAGTTCGTCTTTGATCTGCTCATACACTGCAGGCTGGACCGTATCGGGCACCAGTACCGACACGAGTTCGGCCTGGGCGGCTGCCTCGACTGGGGTTGCCACCCGCAGGCCGTCTGCTTCGGCGGCTGCGCGCGAAGATGAGCTTTCACGGAGGCCGACAACCACGTCGACCCCGCTGTCAGCGAGGTTCTGGGCGTGGGCGTGGCCTTGGCTGCCGTATCCGAGGACGGCTACGGTCGTGTCGTCAAGATAGCTCTGGTCTGCGTCGTCGTCGTAGTAGATTGTTGCGTTAAGTTCGTCTGCCATTGTATGTGTGAAATTTAGCCGGGGTTAGTTGGTGGTTTCGGCTTGGCTCTGTGCCTCACCGTCGGTACTCTCGGCATCGGTATCCGTTCCGCCGTCAGTCGACGGCACGCCTAGGGTTGCTTCTGCGGCGGGTTTTTCGCCGGGCGTTGTTGGCCGGTCACCGCGCGAAAGCGCGGTTGGGCCAGTACGGGCAATCTCGATAATGCCGAACTGGCGGTAGGCATCGAGGGCGTCTTCGATTTCGTCGTGTTCGCCCGTCAACTGGACCGTGATCGTTCGCGGACCAGCATCCAGCGTCTCACCGTCGTACATCTGGGTGATCGCCTGAACTTTGTCGGGTTCGTCGCCGTTGATCTTCAACAGGACGAGTTCCGAACGAATCGCTCGCTCTTCGAGTTCGCCAACCGAGAGCACTGGTTTGAGCTTGGCGAGCTGTTTTTTCACCTGATCAATGCCGGGGTCAGTCTCTTCGACAACCAGCGTAATCCGGGCGTTGCCCTCGACTGTCGTTGGTCCCACAGTGAGGCTCTCGATGTTGAACTGTCGACGGCTGAACAGGCCCGAAACCCGCGCAAGCACACCGGGTTCGTGTTTAACGAGTGCCGAAACCAGCGCGGTCCGGGTGTCTGGTTCGGCCTCGACTTCGGGGTCGATCCGAATCCCTTGGCTGTTGCGTCGCCCCTCAGGGTGGGGTCGCTCTTCTGGTCGTGGACCCTGCAGGCCCTGTTCGTTTTTGCTCATAGCTGATCCTCCGAAAGCGCGAATTTACCGTTTGGTGCACCGCTGGCGACCATCGGGTAGACGTTGGCGTCCGGATCGATATGGAAGTCGATAACTGATGGCCCATCGTAGGCGAGCGCCTCTTCGACAGCGTCGGCGACTTCGTCGTAGTTGTCGACCCGCCAGCCTTTCGCGCCGAAGGCTTCGGCGAGTTTGTCGAACTCTGGCATCCAGTTGTACTCCGAGGCCATGTGTCGACCCTCGAAGAAGGCGTCCTGCCACTGTCGGACCATGCCGACGTACTCGTTGTTGAGCACGGCGACCGTGATATCGAGGTTTTCACGGACGGCAACAGACAGCTCCTGCAGCGTCATGAGGAACGAACCATCACCGTCGAAACAGACGACATCCTGGGAGTCATCGGCGGCAAACCGTGCGCCGATGGCCGCAGGCAGGCCGTAGCCCATCGTTCCGAGTCCGTGCGACGAGACCCACGTTCGCGGTTTGGTGTAACTCCAGTACTGGGCGGCCCACATCTGGTGTTGGCCGACACCAGTGGTGACAATGGTGTCGTCGTCGGTTGCCTCATCGAAGGCTTCGACGATGAACTCCGGTCGCAGGGGCGCGTTTTCGTCGACCGGATAATCCATCGGATACTCGTCTTTCCAGGTTTGACACTGCTCGCGCCACTCGCGGGCATCGGGAGCGTGCTCGATCTCCTCGGTCAGCTGGTCGAGGACGGTTCCCGCATCGCCGATACATGGGTAGTCGGCATGGATGTTCTTGCTGACTTCGGCGGGATCGATGTCGACGTGGACGACTTCGGCTTCGGGTGCGAAAGTATCGATTCCACCAGTGAGTCGGTCGTCGAATCGGGTGCCGACGCCGATCAAGCAGTCGGTGTGAGTGATCGCCATGTTGGCGTAGCCAGTGCCGTGCATGCCGGCCCATGAGAGACACAGTTCGTCGTCTTCGGGGAACGAACCGATGCCGGGCATCGTCGTGACGACTGGAATGCCGTGTTCGCGCGCGAACGCGCGTGCCGTCTCGCAGGCGTTGGCTTTGATAACGCCGCCGCCGAACAACAACAGCGGTTTTTCAGCACGCTCGATAGCGCGGGCGGCCGCCTCGACATGTTCGGGATCTGCAGTCGTTGGTGGCTGGCTGGTTTCGGGTAGCGTCGGTTCGCCGGGTTCGACGTTGGTCTCCTCGAAGCTCACGTCTTTCGGGAGGTCGACGAGCGTCGGCCCGGGTCGACCGGATGCTGCCAGTGCGAACGCCTCGCCGACGGTGTCGCCGATGGTATCCGCAGAGTTCGCAAAGTAGTTGTGTTTGGTGATCGGCATCGTGACGCCCGTCGTATCGGTCTCTTGGAACGCATCGGAGCCGACCATCCCGCTGGGAACTTGGCCCGTTAGCGCGAGCATGGCGTCCGAATCCATGTTCGCATCTGCGATGCCAGTGACAAGGTTGGTCGCCCCAGGTCCGGAGGTCGCCAGCGCGATGCCGGGACTGCCGGCGACAACGCCGTAGGCGTCTGCGGCATGCGAGGCTCCCTGTTCGTGGGCCATCGTGATGTGTTCGATCTCTGAGTCCCACAGCGCGTCGTAGACGGGCATGATCGCACCGCCCTGAACGCCGAAGGCGTGTTCGACGCCCGCGTTTTCGAGCGCGCGGACGATAGAAGTCGACCCATCAGTGACGGGTGTCGATTTCGTCTCAGTGTCGCTCGCCGCTTCGGGATCAGCAGTGGTCTGGCTGGCGTCACTCATGATACGGACCTCGCGTGGATCTCAGTGTAGCTGTACGTGGTCGATGTGGGTTGGATGTCGGTTGCATATGTGCTGTTGGCTCGGATCGTGATCTGTCCACTACGCTTCGGTTGTAGCGGAATATCGGTTCGTCTCGGTGTGAAAAGGTAGTATGCGGGGCTAGGCCCCTACAATACCGATGACGTCGACAGCAGCCACTCGGCGAAGACTCAGGCCGTGAGTGGAAACGCGCTGTCGCATTGTGTTCGAGAAAAACACGTCTGTCATTATAATACTTACGCGTTTGTCGAGCCAGCGGCTTAGGCCGTCGCTCACCGGCTAAAGCGACCTCCGGGGAGGCCATCAGGTCCGGACCTCCTCTGTTTGGCGCTGAACGCCGACTGCTTCGGCAAACCGCTCGATCACCGAATCGGTGACGCGCTGTTTTTCGGCCCCGAACTCTTTGACTCGTTTCGTGACTTCGCGAACCTGACTTTCGGTCGGGTCAAAGCCAATCTCAACTAGCCGTTTCCGAACGGAGTGGGTACCAGTGTGTTTGCCGAGGACGAACTCCCGAGAGGCTCCGACCATCTCAGGAGTCATCACACCCGGCTCAAAGGTGTCGGTGTTTTCCATCACGCCGGCGGCGTGAATCCCACTTTCGTGGGCGAACGCATTGCGGCCGACGACGGCTTTGTTGACGGGAATCGGGATATCCGATTTCTCTTCGACCAAACGAGCCAACTCGGTGATTCGGGTGGTATCAATCCCCGTATCCACGTTGTAGAGGCTCTCGGCGGACATGACGACCTCTTCGTAGGCGGCGTTTCCGGCGCGCTCGCCAATTCCGTTGACAGAGACCTGTGCCTGGTGGGCACCAGCCTCGAATCCGGACATCGCGTTCGCACTCGCCAACCCGAAGTCGTCGTGGGTGTGGACGTCGATCCGTGCGTCGGTGTGTTCGCCGACCAGCCTGATGAGATCCGCAAACCGCGAGGGGGTTGCGACTCCACAGGTGTCGGGAATGTTGATCCAGTCGACGCCAGCCTCGCTGACGGCTTCGATTACACGCACGAGGAACTCCGTGTTCGTCCGGGTCGCGTCCATCGGCGAGAACATGACCTCAAGGCCTGCATCTCGAACCATCTCGACGCAGTGAACCGCACGGTCGATTGCCTCGTCGCGGCTGGCGTGCATCGAATCTTGGAGCTGAACGTCGCTAGTGCTCACGAAGACGTGAACCATGTCCACGCCCGCATCGATTGCCGCCTCAACGTCTTTGTCGACAACCCGAGCCAACCCACAGGTCGTCGCATCCGTTGCCGCCGCGATGTCCGAGACCGCCTCGAACTCCGGTCCGGAGTTGACAGGGAACCCAGCTTCGATAACATGGGTGCCCATCTCGTCGAGCAGCTCGGCGATGGCGCGCTTGTCGTTGTAATCGAACGAGGTACGTGGCGACTGCTCGCCGTCACGCAGCGTCGTGTCGAAAATTCGTACTGACTCTATTTCGTCAGTGCTGTCTAATGTGCCCTCGAAGAACTCGATCCGCCGGGGAATCCGACAGGTCCTCC
>PWFE01000120.1 GCA_003554115.1 Haloferacaceae archaeon
TCCTCATTGTCGGGGTGCTTGTCGTTGGTTCGATCGTGTTTTTCGCCTACGACACCGTCGCAACGTTTCTCGAAAGCAGAGAAAAGCAGAAACAACGGCGCTAACTCAAGCTAGGACAGGGATTTGAACCCTGGAAGTCTCGATTACAAGTCGAGTGCATGAACCGCCCATGCTCTCCTAGCGCGTCTGCGTCCCTCGGTTAGTGGCCCCCCTTTGAGTGTGTATCGTTTTCGGTCGGCTTTGCTAACTCGACGCGATGGGGTTCGTACTCGTGTCGACGGTAGAATCGTCGGGCGTCGTCGTTGGCCGCGAGGACTTCAAGCGTGATGCTGTCGACACCTGCAGCGGCCAACTCGACTTCGGCAGCCGCAAGCAGGCTGCTACCGACTCCTTCGTTGCGCGAGGCTGGCCGGACATAGAGGTTGACGATGACGCCCGTCTGTTTGTCCTGGATGTAGCGGCCCGCTGCTGTTTTGTACATCACAAAACCGAGAAGCTCGCCGTCCTCGCGGGCAACCAACAGCCCATCGGTCACGATGTGTTGAGCAATGGTCTCAGCGACAGCACTGCGGTTCTCCTCGCCCAGCAGCCGCGAGCCGTACCGCTGCTGGTCGACTGCTAACTCAACCCAACAGTCTGTGAGTTCGTCGACAGCCGACGTCTCCGGCTGAGTGATCTCCATCAGTAGGCCCGACAGTCCGCACACAGCTGCTGGCCGTTGCTATCGGAGAGCTCTGGAGCCAGCGAGCCACAGCCCTCACAGATGCTTTGGGTGGATTCGTCGACTGCCACCGAACCCGTCGATCGACTGTCTGCAGTAAGCGGTTCGGCGGGCTGGCGCTCCGTTCGGGCGGTTTCGACGCTCTCGTGTGCAGCCAACACATCCCGTTCGGTCAGCAGCCCGACCGCCTCGTCGCCGTCGACAACTAACAGCTGTGAGTGTCCTCGTGAGACGAGCAGTTGGGTGGCATCCGTCAGTGACGCCGTCGACTCGATAGTTGGGACGGCTGGATCCTGTAGCTCGCTGAGCGGCGTTTCGCGCTTGCCGTCCAGCAGTGCCGACATCGCAGTCAGCGTCGACAGTGAGCCGATTGGCTCGCTGCCACGGAGCACGACGACCGCGTCAGTGGATTCCGACCGCATCAACTCGGCGGCCGCAGCCAGCGTGTCAGACTCGCTGACGCCGACGAACTCCCTGTTCATCACATCACGGACTGTGATACCATTGCGCATACATACACATGTGCGTCAGTCGGCTAAAAAGGCATCTGCAGAACGATTAAGAAGACGCCGACCGAACAGCGATAGTTTGGGAACCGACCACAGGGTTAGCGGGTCCGGCTGAACTGGTCGGCACCCTCGTAGAACCAGTAGCCCCCCTCGCGCATTGCCCGGCCGACGACTTGGTGCATCTCAACGATATCACCGAACTCGGATTTCTCGACATGTTCGAAGATCTCTCGCAGCGAGACGACTGTTTCGTGGTCGATTCGGATCGGATCGTCGCCGTACTCCGAGACGAAGGCGTCGACTTCAAGCGGAAAGTCATCGTCCTCGTCGACCTTCTTTGCAATAACGGCGTGGCCGTACTGGCGGCCCCCTTCGCTGCCCTGCTCGCCGTCGGGATCGTGTGGCCAGTCCATACCCACTCATTCCCACGGTGAGTGGTTAGTCTTACGCTCCGAACCGATGAGGTGCGAGGTCGGCGGTTACTGCCCAGCCGTGTTCATAAGTTAGTCTCGTCCTACCACTGAACACACAAGGTTCGGGACTGGTAGCCGAACGGTAACGACTTTAGGCCCGCCGGGCAACTCCACATCCGATGGACGACCGCACCCGTAGCTACCTCCGCGAGCGGTTCGGCGACTACTACCGAGCCACAGCGGTCGATCTCCCGCCGGCGGCCAACGAACGCGAGTGGGGCCACATCCCGTGGACGCCCGGGACGGGCACGACGATGGTTCGACACCAGTCCCAACTTGATCTTGGCGACGTCGACGACTTTCTGGCCCGGACCGCCCCGAGACACGCCTACTTTTCGGCCGCCCGGTATACAGATCCCTCGGCGAGTACGATGTCACAAAAGGGCTGGCGCGGGGCGGATCTCGTCTTCGATCTCGATGCCGACCACCTCCCGGGCGTAGACCCCGAGACGGCAACGTATGCCGAGATGCTCGAAACCTGCAAGGACGCCCTGCTTCGGTTACTACGATTCATCGAGGAGGATTTCTCCTTCAAAGACGTCGAGATCGTCTTTTCAGGCGGCCGTGGCTACCACGTTCACGTCCGTGATCCCGAACTTCAGCAGTTGGACAGTGACGCGCGCCGTGAAATCGTCGACTATGTCCTCGCCGAGGGGCTCGATACGGACAACCTGATCCGGACGGTTTCGGCGGGCGGCACCACCCAGCGTGTCCTCCGAACTGAGGGAGGCTGGGGTCGACGCGTCCACCAGCAGCTTCTGAGCGTGGTCGACGAACTCGACGCGCTGGACGACGCAGACGCCCTCAAGCGGCTCACTGAAATCAATGGGATCGGCGACGGCCGCGCTGAAACGATTCTTGGAGCCATTGAGGCCAACCGCGAGGCGATCGAGACCGGAAATATGGAGGCCGGCGGCCCGGGGATTCGACTTTTAGTCAGTACGTTGGCCGAGGAAGTTGCAGCGGCCGAATCCGCCCCAATTGACGAGCCAGTGACCACAGACACCCATCGGCTGATTCGGCTGCCGAAAACGCTCCACGGCGGCAGCGGGCTGGTCGTCACACCGCTTGAACGCGACGAACTCGATGCGTTCGATCCTCTGCAAGATGCGATCCCCGAGCGGTTCCGCGACGAGCAGATCGAGATCGAACTCGACGAGCCACGCCGAATCGAACTCGACGGCGATATAACTAAGTTGGATGCCGGTCATCACACGGTAGCAGAGTACGTCGGCGTCTTTCTGATGGCGCGCGGCGAGGCACGGAAAGCATGAATCTAGACGAGCTTCGAACAGTCCAATCGAAAGAACGCCGCAAGGATAGCCTTCAGCAGCTGCGCGATTCGTTCTATCGGGATGTTGCAACCTACATCCAAGACCTCAAAGCCAGCCGAGACCGCCGAGCCACACAGGTCGACGATCCCTTTTCGGACACCGAAATCCGCCGGCTTTCCGACGAACTCGAAACCGCCGAGGAGGTCGCCGAAGCGGTCTACGAACGCCGCGTTGGCAAAGTCGTCAAACTCGCCAGCTTCGCAGCCGCCGAGATGCCCGTCGACGACGAGGGGATGACCGGCGAGGAACGCGAGCTGTTCGACGACCTTGTCGCGCGAATCGGCCAGAACAAACAGACGGTTCTTGAGGTGCTTTCGGGCACTGCCGAACCGGATGCGCCCTCGGAGCCCGTCGAAGCTTCCAAACCAGCACCATCGACGCCGGCCCCACCTACCGACAGAGCCAGTGAGTCGACCACTCAGACCGACCCAGCCGCGGCGGTTGGGTCGACGGCGGAAACCAATCCGGCAGAATCGGCCCTCTCGGCTGATAGCGTGCTTGCGGAGGCGATGGGCACAACGCCGACTGAGCCACAGCCGGAAGCCGCAGAGTCGGCCACCTCGCCCGAGGTTCCACCGCCGGAAGCCGACCCAGAACCCGACGCCGTGTTGGGAACGTCGACTGACGGTGGGACCGAGGTGGCTACTCCGAACGAGAACCAGCCCACAGACACACCCGAACCGGCCGCCACTGAACGCAGAGAGCCACCGGCTGAATCAGCCCCGGTTGACGGCGTCGACTCGGCGGGCGAGGATAGCGATCGGACGACGGTTCGAATCACCAAAAACGTCGGCGAGATATTCTGCGTCGACGGCCGCGAGTATACGCTTTGCTCCGAGGATGTGGTGACACTGCCGACCGCAAATGCGGAACCGCTTGTCGAACGCGATGCGGCCCAGCAACTCGACTGAGCAGCCTATTTGATAATCGTCACTGGGACGCTTGCTTTATCGAGGACGCTTTTGGCGACACTGCCGAAGTTTGTCGAATCCTCCGAGAGCCCACGGTGGCCGACGTAGATCGCATCAACGTCAGTCTCTTTTGCGTGGTCGGTAATCGTCTCGGCGGGCCACCCCGCGAGGAGTTCGGTCGAGATGTCGAGCGTTGCGTTGCGTTTTTCCGCGGCGGTTTCGGCGATGCGTTCGGCCTCCGAGAGGGTCTGTTTGCCGTTCTCGATGTCGGTGTCGCTACCCGGAATGACGAGACTGCCCTCGACCAACTTGGGTTCGGGCGTCAGCACGTGGACGATTTTGAGCGGTGCCTCCCAAGCGGTGGCCTCGATGGCGGCGTGTTCGACCGCACGCTTGCTGACTGGCGAGCCGTCTGTTGCAACGAGATACTGCATAGCTGGGCTGATGGAGTCCGCACTAATAATGACTACACATGTTCTCTCACAGTGGGAGTCCGGTGAGTGACTCTTGGCTACTCAAGCCGACAGCTGTTGTCGGCAGCCCCCTCATAAAAGGAGGCCAGCTGGGTCGGAACCGTCGCTTCGTCGACGACGTTGATGACGAGGTCCTCGTCGCTGAGCGTCTCGCCGTCGTTGTTGTAGGTGTTTTCGCGGACTGCCTGTTCTCCCATCAGATCGAGCTCGCCAGCAATGTTACCGATCACTACACATGGTCGGTCACGCTTGCGGTCGACCTGCTCGTTGGCCCGCGAGAGGCTGCTCGTCGTAACGTCGATCACGTTCTCTGTCGGTCGCCACGAACCGAACAGATCCAGTACGAACAGTCGGTTGCTCGCCAGCGCGTCATTGAGCATAACGCCGGCTTCTCGCTGGAGGACCGACGCCAACGTCGACCGGTCGAGCGTTGCGGTCGGCGAGAGCGAAACCGCCCAGCCCGCATCGATGGCGGATGCACACAGTCCCGCGACCGCCGTATCAACGGCCGATTCAACCCGTGAATCGGTGCGTTCGGCAGTCACGACGTTTCGCGAGCCTGCAGGCAGCCCGCCGGAGGCATCAAGTCGGTCGATTCCCGTCGGAACGGTTTCGGCTTTTCGAAGCCGTTCATCACGGTGAGAGCGAGCCGTCGACAGCGCGTTGTCGATCTCGCCGAGAAGTTCAGTTGTCTGGGCCCGTTCGTCGTGGATATCGGTGACTGAGTGTTCAATCTCGCTGGCTGCCTCCGAGGTGTTTCGGGTGACAGTTGCAACGCGGCTGGCTGCTTCAGCGCCCTCTGAGACCGCTGCCGAGACCTCGTCGACGCCTGCGGCCGCCGACTCCATTTCGTCTTCGACGATATCCAGTTGTTCGTCTGCGGATTCAACCTCGACGGTACCGGTTTCGACGGCGTCGACCGCCGACTCCAACGAGTCAGTGACGGTGTCGGTAACGGATTTGATTTCGGTGACAGCGGTCTCGATCTCCTCGGTGCGCGATTGGGACTCTTCGGCCAGCGATTTGACCTCATCGGCGACCACGGCGAAACCAGCGCCCTCCTCGCCGGCGCGGGCGGCTTCGATGGAGGCATTCAGTGCAAGCAGATTTGTTTTGTCGGCGATGTCGTCAATGACGTCGACGATTTCGTCGATCCGTTGGATCTCCGATTCGAGCGTTTCGACCTGTGCTTGGACGCGCTGGGTTGCCGTTGAGGCGTTTTCCATCGCCCGGTTGGCCTCGCTGGTCGCCGCTCTGCCCTCGGTGGCGGCCGTCGACGCCCGGTCAGCTGTCTCACTTACCTCATCAGTGCTGGCGGCGACCTCTTCGATGGTCGCACTTAGCTCGGTTACATCGTCGGCAACCGTCTCCATATCCTCGACCTGTGAGCTGGCGGCATCCCGAATCAACGACAGTCGCTCGTCGACGGACTCCGAGGTGGCGTGAACGACGCCGACGGCACCCTGGGCGTTGGCGATCATCCCGTCTTCGATACCCGAATGAGTTGGTGTCTCAACAGTCGACTCCTCTGTAGACATTTGCTCTGAGAAAGGATAACATCCAACAAAAGTATTTATACAGAGGGTAAATATTGATCGAAGAAAGTGGTTTTTGTAACACAAATATTCAGTGGTTCCGGGTTTGTAGTTTAACAATCGGTTCCTGACTAATTCTGCAGAAAACGACTCGTTGGACAATCGTTTTTGGACGTCCCGTGAAATCTGTCGACAGGGCTATCAGATCGCTCGGGTCGACAGCAAGACGATCCTGATTCGGTTGAGGCTTGCCGATCGACTCGCTGTCGTCATGTAGGACATGCAAAATTTAGGTGGTCTTGAAAGCCCGGATAAAGTAGACATCCGACTATACGCTGACGACGAACTGATCAACAGTGTGGGGCTCGCACAGGGATTGGCCGACAGCA
>PWFE01000049.1 GCA_003554115.1 Haloferacaceae archaeon
ACCGCGAGTGATACTCTAGGTCGTACTCGTCGAGTTTGCGGACGACGCGCTCGCAGAACGGACAGGCCTGCAGTCGGTACAACGTGATCGGGATCGTGCTGATCACGCTCGTGGCGATTGCCTGGCTGCCGCTGGCTTGGGGTATCGACCTAACGAACCTTCCGGCGGAGTTCGTAGAGGCGTGGGGCTGAGTCGACCGACAACCACTCTCTCCGGTCCCCATCCGAAAGATCATTCGGGGGTATACGCCCATTCCAAAGTACGGAACACTCGGCTACGATGTCACCGCCATCATGCATCTGAAAGTCGAAGGAGTCGCGCTTGTCGAAATCGTCGAGATCAACTAGCCAGCCCAACAGCGGCCGAATCCGCCGACATTCTTACCTATCCGTCGACCGAACACCAATCATGAGCGACGCTGCCGAGCCGCCGATCACGTTGTACCGACTGCAGGCCTGTCCGTTCTGCGAGCGCGTCGTCCGCAAACTCGACGAGTACGACCTAGAGTATCACTCGCGGTTTGTTGAGCCGATGCACTCTGACCGCAACGTCGTCAAACGCGTCAGTGGCTCTCGGACCGTCCCCGCGATTGTCGACGAATCGACCGGCGTCACGATGTCCGAGAGTGCGAACATCGTCGAGTATCTCGATACGACCTACGGAGGCGATCAGTAATGGATCTCGGCTTCGAGGTGGTCGACCTGCCTGAGACTGACCATCCCACCGAGGGTGAGACGGCTCCGGATTTCACGCGGCCGCTTGTGACCAACGACGACTGGGGTGACGCCAGCCTCTCGGAGTTGGCGGCAGAGGGTCCTGTACTGCTCGTCTTCCATCCGATGGATGGCGCGTTTCCGTCGACGTATATGTGGAACGAGCTTCGGGAGCGTGCGTTCGACGAACACAGCGACATTCAGGTCATCGGGCTATCGATTTCGACGCCGTACGAACATATGACGTTTATCGACGACCGCGAAATCGAGTATCCACTTTTCAGTGACCCACAAAATGGGGTAGCCGAACAGTACGATATCGTCAACGACCTCGACGGGATGGCCGGCCTCAGCGAGCCACGGCCTGCCGTCTTCGTCGTCGACAGCGAACTCACCATTCAGTATGCGTGGGTCGCAAGCGAGTGGCCCGAATTCCCCGACTATGACGAGATCGCTAACGCGGTCGACTCGGGATAACGAATACAGATCCCTCAAAAGGAGCTGCCGGCTCAGATTGGCACCGGCACCCAGCCTGCAGTCGGGAACACACCGACAATCGCCAACAGCGCGATCAAAAACGTGGTCGCAACGATACTGGTCGCAGGTGGGTCCCAGTGGGTATCACCGTGGGCATAGAAGATCCGCTCGGAGAGTTCGCCAAGTAGTGCACCAAGCACACCGAACACCGCGCCCAGAAGCACTGCCTCCAACAACAGGAGTTCGGCCTGGACGGCCGCCGGGTCCGCCTCAGCGAGCCCGATTCCGATGTAGGCCATCGGTGCGGTCGACGCCGGCAGTGTGATGTGGTGGGTCACCGGGAGTTTGAGTTGGAATGCGCCGAAATCGTCTTCGATGCCGAGATTGAGAAAGACGAGACTGGCCGCGCTGATCCCGAATGCGAGGTACGGGCTACCGGTGGCCCAAAACGAGAGCCCGCCGAGGACGCCGAATGCAAACCCGTTGAGACCGACGCCGCTCCACTCGCGAAACCAGGGCAGCCACGGCTCGACGGCTGTCCGTTCTTCGGGCTGGCCCGCCGTACCGTCAGTTGTGTACGTTTCCTCGCGGTCGAACGGTGAGAGATCCAAGATGCCATCGCCTCTGACCGTTCCAATCGCGTCGTAGCCGAGCAGCAGACGGTGGGCAAGCGCGGAGATGACGACACCGAACGCAATCGGATCCCAGGGTGCAGCAACGAAATCAGAGATAAAAAAGACGAGATAGCCAAGGACGCCAAACAGTCCACCGACAATCAGCACGTCAGTTCGCCCACCGAAGGCGATCAGGATGTTTTTCGCGTCGTGGTAGCCCCAGCCCCCACCGAAGCCAGGCTCCATGTAGCCCTGCTTGGCAGCGTACGCGCTGGCCGCAGCCCCGCCAGCGAAGGCGATATGCGGGCCGAAAAACGCCCCGAAGGCGATCTCGGCAGTGATTCCGGTTGAGCCGAGTCCGGCTTCGTCGAGCGAGACAAGCCCGGCGATTCGTGCTGCCTCGCCGGCAATAACCATGAACCCGGTAAAGATGAACGCCGGCAGCGCACCGATTGCCGCCCCGACGATACCGCCGGCAAACGACGCGACAATCATCCCGGCGACGAGCAGTGGATCAACCATCGGACCACCTGTGCTGGCTGGGTGTGGTCGACTGGCATGCTGTTGGACTCGCTGTACTGACCGTCTGTCTACCTGACAGCGTCTCTGAGGTGTTCATGTGGCAACCGACTAACAGTTGCCGCAAACACGCTTATGCCGGTTATTATACTGTGTGTTCAATATGCATTTATTTTACAGATGAAACATTGATAGATACATACCACAGCTACGACGAGACTGCCTCGACAAGTGAGGGGTCGTCGTTGGCTGGGCTGTTAACGCGCTCGGAGACCGGGTACGCGATGAGTTCGTCGTCCGGATACGGTTCGAGCAACTCGCTTGCGTCTGCAGGCTCGCCATGAAGCCACGTCGACTCCGTCTCGGGTGACAACATCACTGCCATCCGGTGATGCAGTGTTGAGATGAGGTTGTTCGGCTCGGTGGTGATAATTGTGAACGTCTCGTGGACCGCCGACTCGTCGTTGGCCCCAGCGGTGCCGAACTCCCCGAGTCCGGTTTGGCGAGTTGGTTCCTCCCAGCGTTCCCACAGGCCCGCGACCGCAAACGGACGGTCGTCTTCGAAGGCTACGCGGTAGGGCTGTTTTCCCTCGCCGCGCTTGACCCATTCATAAAAGCCGTCGACGGGAACGAGACAGCGGCGAGACTCATACGCATCGGCGAAGCTCCGTTTTTCGGCGACGGTTTCGGCGCGAGCGTTGATCAGGCCTTTCCGTTCGTCAGCCCAGCCGGGCGTGAGTCCCCACTCAAAAAACTGCAAGTGGTCGGGGTCATCATTGGTAATGACTGGAAGCTGTTGGCCGGGTGCACAGTTGTATCGCGGCTCCAGTGACTCAGCAGGTTCGATTCCGAACCGCTCGGCGAGCCGATCTGTGGGGGTAAACAGCGTGTAGCGACCACACATAACTGAGTCGACGGGTGAGTGCGGCTTAGGGACACCGACTCGGGAGCGTGAACTTTAGGATGGCCGGGTACGCTCTGTCGGGTATGCGAATTGAGAACAGTTACATCCCCGTCAGTGGGGTCGGGGAGTCGACCGAACGGAGCCTGTGGGCCGAGGGTGCGACTGACTGGGACTGCTTCGATCCCTCACTGGTCGGTCCGAAAACTGCCGACAACATCGAGTCGTTCATCGAAACGGCCAGTCGACGGCTTGAGATGGGCGATTCGGCGTTTTTCGACAAGGCGTTTCCGAGCAGCGAGCGATGGCGACTCTATGAAAATTTTCGGGAGGAGGCTTGCTTTTTCGATATCGAAACAACGGGGCTCAACCAGGAGTACGACACCGTTACAACCGTCAGCTATCATCAGGCCGGCGAGACGACGACGCTCGTCCATGGTGATGATCTCACTGCGGAGAACCTCCAAGCGGCCATTGATGAGGCCAGCCTGTTGGTGAGTTTCAACGGGATTCGGTTCGACCAGCCCTTCTTGGAGACCTCGTTCGGACTTGATGTCGAGTGTCCCCATCTCGATCTGATGTACCCCTGCAAAACGCTCGGCTTGTCGGGTGGGCTGAAAGCCATCGAACAGGACATTGGCCTCGAACGCGACCGGCCCGATCTCTCCGGGCGTGATGCGGTCCGACTGTGGCGACAGCACGAATCCGGCGTCGACGGCGCGCTCGAAACGCTGATTTCATACAATCGAGAAGATACGGTGAACCTGCAAACGCTGGCCGAAACCGTCACCGACCGGCTCCACCAACAGATCTTCGAGCAGGCCTGTCAGGCATCAGTCGAGTGAGCCTGCTGGGACTCGGGTTCGTCGTCAGCTGACTCCTCAGCATCTGTTGTGGCCAACTCCCCAGACGCCGATTCGTTTTCGGTCGACGCCGGCGGGTCGCCGTCGGCGGTGGTTTCAGTTTCAGCATCGTGTTCGACACTCGTCGCGTCGAGCGGCTGGTCGGCCCGCCGGATGAGTTTCATTTCGCCTTTCGCCCGGAGCGAGCCCTCGACGTCGGCTCCCTCATGGACAATCAGGTCTCGACAGGAGATATCGCCACGGACCTCCGCGCCTGCTTGCAGCGTGACCGTGCCGTTTCTGGTTGTGACGTCACCGATGACGACGGTTCCACCGCTGATTTCGATATCATCCCGTGCGCGAAGACTGCCAAAAATCGTGGTATCGGAGCCGACCGTAATCGATTCGGCACGGATGTTACCATGGATTCGACACTCATCGCCAATAGTTGCGGGTGTCGAGACGCGCCAAGCATCGTCAGAAATGTTCGCTCCACGCGGGACAACGAGCGGTGGCCGCTGTTCGGCCGCGTTGGGCGAAATCGCGCTGGCGAACTCTTCGGCCTTCTGTTCGTCGCCAAAGCGGAGGAACTGCGAGAGCACAATAAAGTAAAAGACGAGTGCGGGAACCGGGTTGCGGGTGTGAATCCAGCCGTTGGTTTCAAATCCTTCGTCGATTTCGACATCGTCGCCGATATCGAGGTCTCCCGAGACCAACAGCGCGCCGCCGATCCGACAGCGCGCGCCGATGTAGGCATCCGAGCCAACGAGGACGCTGTCGTCGACCGCACACAACATATCGAGTCGACAGTCGTTGTCGACTTCCAGATGGCGGCCGAATTGGACGCGCTCGCCGGCGGCGATGGTGCGGCTCCGAATGCCGAACTCAATGGCACTGTTCGAGCCGATCAACACGTCGCTGTCGGTGACAATGTCGTGTTCCTCGACGGTCGTGCCGTCTGGAATCGACAGCTCATCAAGCGGGTCGCCGGGAGATGACACAGGCCGAATCAGTAGGCCAACGGTAATAAACAGTCCGTAAGACAGATGACAGACAGCTGTCCGAAAAGCCAAGCGATACTCGTGGTGCTTTTGAGTATCCTCCGCAAACGGTTGGTATGACCGTTCTTTCGTTCGATAAAACCGGCGTCGACGTCGTCTATGAGGGCACCGAGTTCCGCATGGACAAAGCACTCATCGAAGAGGCCACCCAGAAATCCTACCGAGAAGTCACCGACCACGAGGTGCTGCGGCTGATCGAAGACAGTCCCGACCTGTCGGGGCAAGCCACACAGATCGACCACATTCTCAGCAGCGACTGAGACGAGACAGACGACCGAAAGGCAATTCCACCCGAATGACGAACGCGGCGTATGCTCTCTGTTGCGCTCGCAGGAAAACCCAATGCGGGCAAATCGACCTTTTATACGGCCGCCACGCTGGCCGACGTCGACGTGGCCAACTACCCGTTTACGACCGTCGACCCAAACCGCGGGGTTGCGACCGTCCGCACTGACTGTCCTTGTCTCGACCTTGATGAGTGGTGTGGCAACGACCGCTGTCTGGACGGCACGCGCTACGTCCCAATCGAACTCTTGGACGTCGCGGGCCTCGTCCCCGGAGCCCACGAAGGCCGCGGGCTGGGCAACCAGTTTCTCGACGAGCTCACCAACGCCGATGCGATTGTGAACGTCCTAGATGCCTCAGGCTCAACGAATGCCGAGGGCGAACCCGTTGAGGCGGGCAGCCATGACCCCGTCGAGGACGTCGAGTTCATCGAACGCGAGATGAACCAGTGGCTCGCCGGCATCATCGAGCGCAACTGGGAGTCAGTCGAGCGTAAATCCCGCTCGCCTGACTTCGATATCAATGAGACGCTCTCGGATCTGCTGACTGGCTTTGGTGCGACAACCGCCGACGTGGCGGCCTGTCTGCGCTCGCTGGAGTACCCAGAAGACCCGATCCAGTGGACCGACGACGACCGCGAGGCCCTTGCTCGAACTGTTCGCGCACGCACGAAGCCGATTATTCTGGTCGCAAATAAGGTCGACATCGCCGACGACGAGACGCTCGAACGACTCAATGAGGCCGCCGAAATCGTTATTCCCGCGACCGCCGACGGCGAGTTGGCTCTCCGGCGCGGCGTTGAGGCTGGCGTCGTTGAGTACAAACCCGGTGACGCTGATTTCGAGATCACGGGTGATCTCAGCGAGGCCCAAGAGGCCGGACTCGAACAGATCCGCGAGGTAATGGGCGAGTACGGCGG
>PWFE01000091.1 GCA_003554115.1 Haloferacaceae archaeon
ATAGCCCGAACAGTTTGCTGAGCAGGTATCGTTGGACGAGTCCTGGCCGGTGTTCGTCTGCGGGCTGGACCATAATTGCCGTACACTCGACGCTGTCGACCAGTTCGTCGCCGGGACGGCCAAAGATGTCGCCACTGACTCCCCGAGTTTCGGTGCCGGTGACGAGCAGGTCAGCCGACTCGGTAAACCGGGCAAGCCCCGAAACCGCATCGTCGGTTTCCAGCACACGTGATTGGGCTGGAACTGTCAGCAGCCGCATTAGCTCACTGTGGTACTCCTCGATAGTTTCGCGTCGACTGTCGGCTGCGGACGCTGAGACTGCCTGCATCAGCGTGATTGTCGCGCCCGTCTCTTCGGCGATAGCGTCAGCGACGAGCAGCTTCACCGGATCGTACAGCCCACGCGTTGCGACAACAGCGATTTCATCCGCACCGGTAAAGCCACGATCCTCGACGATCAGGACGCCACAGTCGGCGTTTTTCAGGACGTGTGTGGTGATGCCCTCGCGGAACCGGCTGTGCATCTCCTCGCGTCGACGTTCGAGCACGACGAATCCGAAATCCTCGTAGGCGACGTACTCGACGATTGCCTCGCCGATATGTTCGCTTTCAATCTCGCGGTAGTCGACGGCCTGGACGTGATCCGGCCGGTCGGCTGGGTCGACGACCTGTCCGCCGGAGGGTCGCAGTCCGTCGCCGCCGTACCACTCCGGTGGTCCGTCATCGAACTGTAACCACTCGGGCAGTGGCGCGCGACTCACATCGGGGCCGCGCTGGGTAAAGACGTGGTGTGGCACCGACTCGAAGTGGCCAACAGTGACCGAGCCAACACGCAGCCGCGAGAGATCCAGCCCGATTCGTGTCATATCCCTGCGGGCCAACTCGCTGGTCTGTTCGGTAATCGCAACCAGCACGTCGTGTCGACGACCCTCCGCGAACAGTTCGCGGGCACGCTCGATGGCGCGGTCGCTGATGTTCTGTCGGACACCCGCACGCGCAGCACCCTCACGCTCGATCCGTGGACGAGCGTAGATGTAGTACCAGACAAGCGAGAGACCGGCAATCCCCAACGCGCCGACGAACGGCACGCCGCCGAGCTGGTAGAGCACCACGCCACCACTTACGATCCCGAAAATCTGGAGCCACGGATACAGCGGTGAGACGAACTCGGGATGATAATCGTCGACAGCACCCTCTCGGAAGCCAATCAGTGCCAGATTCAACAGCATAAAGACGAGAATCTGGAACGCACTACCGAACCGCGCGACCTGGCCGACATCGAATATCGAGACGATGACGATCATCGCTCCACCGGTGAGCGCGATGGCGTTGACAGGCGTGGCAAACCGCTCGCTGACCTGTTCGAGCGTACTGGGAACCAGTCCATCGCGGGCCATCGCCATCGGGAACCGCGAGGCCGCCAACAGCCCGGCGTTGGCCGTTGAGGCCAGCGCGAGCAGCGCGGCGATCACGATGATGATGACACCAATCTGTCCGAAGACGACTTCGGCTGCGGCTGCAATCGGTGCGGGGTCACCCGCCGCGCCCGGTTCGGGAACGAATCCTGCCCCGGGAGTCAAATCTGCAACGCCGATTGCCACGTAAACGATTCCCACGTACAGCGCGGTTGTAAACAACAGCGAACCAACCATCGCCAATGGAAGGTTTCGGCCTGGATTTTTCACTTCCTCAGCGACAGCTGTGACTTTCGTGACGCCCGCATACGAGACGAACACCGCCCCAATTGCGGCCAGCAACCCGTCGCTGGTGATATCGAAGCTGCCGGTTGTCTGGGTTGTGTCGATATCAGGAATCCCGCCGACGATGAAGTACACCATCGCCAACAACATCACGCCGACGATAACGAACTGCACGCTCCCGGAGCCTTTCGCGCTGATGATGTTGACTACAGTGAAAAACAGGGCCAATCCGACTGCCATCACGACGATGTACTCTGCAAGCGTCGGGGCGAGCACGACGATGTACGGCACCCCGCCGACTAATGCGAGCGAGCCTTTCAGCGACAGCATGAGCCACGTTCCAAGCCCGGCGACTGTACCCAGCATTGGCCCCATGCCGCGCTCGACGTAGATGTACGCCCCGCCGTCTTCGGGCATCGCGGTCGCCATCTCTGCGGCACTGATCGCCGCCGGCAACACAAGCAGCCCAGCGATCCCGAACGCAACGACCGCGGCTGGGCCGGCGTCGGCGTAGGCGACCGACGGCAGGATAAATATGCCTGAGCCGACCATCGCGCCGATGGCTAACGCCGATGTCGACAACAACCCGAGGTCACGTTTAAGCCCGGTTGGCATTACTCACCCTCCTGTCGGTCCGGCTGGCGACTGTGGCCATAAATGCATGATTAACTATGTACCCACAGCCTGTGAATACTATACCTGACTGGTAAAGTAACCAACCGTGCTGATCAAGCGTACCTAACAGGTCAGTGTTGGCCGGGAGCTACTCGAACGCTGAAAGCGACGACTGAGCGTCGTCGGTCGGCTCGGATCCGTCCGTCGTCGACGCGCCTCGTCGCCGCCGTGATAGCGAGGCCCGGCGGGCGACCGCCGGCTCTCGGAGTGCGCAATGGGCTTTCTCACGCAGGCTATCGAACAATCGGACTGCTCGCTGTCGTGCGGATTCGTACTCGATTATCGGATACGGGTAGTCGACGCCGATCTCGATTCCACACTCGCGTTGGACCGCAAGCGGCGTTTTTTCGGGCTGGTCGAGAAATTCGACCGGCAGCCCACGGAGTTCGGGAACCCACTCATATATGAGTTCTCCACCCGGGTCGTTGTCCCGAACCTGCTTGCGGGGATTATATATGCGGTGCAGGTTTGTCCCAACACCACCAGCTTGAGTCTGAAACTGCGTGTAGTTGATCGCCGGATCGGCATCGATCAGGTGATAATAAAACCAGTCCGCACCGGGTTTCCACGGCTGTTGAAGCAGATCACACAGAAACGACGCACACATCGCCCGCATGCGGAAGTTGAGCCACCCCGTCTGCCGCAAACACCGCATCGAGGCGTCGACCATCGGATACCCTGTTTGACCAGTTTTCCACGCATCGAACAGCTCAGGGTCGCGTGTCCCTTCGTGTAACCTCTCCATGACGGGGTTGGCTGCTTGATCCAGCCAGCCGGCCCAATCGGCAAGCTTCTGGGTGTAATGGCGGTTCCAGTACAGCCGAGAGATGAACATCGATTTGGCCCGTCCGTCGACTGCTTCGTTCTGTATCGTCTGATACACCTCACGAACCGACAGACAGCCAAATCGGAGATACGCCGACAGTCGACTGGTGTGGCTTTCGGCAGCCGTTGGCGATGAAATACTGCCGGGGTATGAGTCGATCTCGCGGACGAACTGTGCGAGTCGACGCTGGCCTGCGGTGCGCCCGCCGTGTGGCACACGCGACTTTGTTGGGTCGATCTCGTACAGTGTCTCGATGCGTCCGGGCGTGATCGCCCCCGCAGGCTCGGCAAGCCTTGCGAACTCGACATCGCCGTCGAACGCATGAAGATCGGAGTCGAACCACTGTTCGATGTGATTGCTCCAGTTGGTGCGGCTGTCGGCGGCCCGCACCAGTCCATCACCGGTAACGAACTCGACGCCAGCGAGTGCTGCGGCAGTGTCGCGCCGCTGGCCGTAGCGGCCGGTTGGCTCGCGGCTGGCAACGACGTCCCAGTCCGCAGCGACAAACCGTTCGAGAATTTCGATTGGCTCGCCATGGGCGTAATTCAGTCGACCGCCTAGCGCGTAATACTGCGAATCGAGATCACGCAGTGACTCATGAAGAAACCGAATTCGGCTGTCACAGGCCAGCCCATCGGTGTAGAACTGTGGGTCGAAAATGAACAGCGGGAGGACGGTCTCGTAGTCGTTTGCGGCCGCCAGTGCGGGATGGTCCTGTGTCCGAAGCCCGCGCCGATGCCAGACGACGACACCGTCGTCGACCGTCGGGACTGTCACGGAGGTAGATCCAATGGTCGACGACGCTCCGTCCATGGTAGGTATCTGATCTGCAGGTCTCCTAACTTCGGTGGTATCTCGCTGTGCTGGGCCGTATCCCACCCACCCGGTGGTCTGTCGTCGACACTGTGTCTGTCTACCGTTTGTGCAACTGATTGACGGCATCACGTCTGCGAGCTCTTGCACTCGTGGCCTCGCAGTGCTCTTCGAGCGGTGTGAAAAAAAACCGCGCCGAGCCGTGTCGTTATTTGCTCAGCCCGTAGTCCGGTCCACCGCAGATCTCTGCGGGCTCTTTGATCACGTAGAACATGATCAGCATCGTCACGATGTACTTCGTGATGATATCAAGGATACTGTAGCCCCACGAGGTGAGCGCGACATCAAGCACTGCAACGCCCTCAACACCGAGGAACCAGAGGATTGGGTAGCCGAACCAACCGACGACAGTGAGTATCTTGAGTGTGTTGAACAGATCACTCGTGCCCGTCTGTTCGGCCTCTGTCGACCAGTCGACGAGGATGATGTAGACGATAACGAGGAAGAAGATCGAACTCAGCACGAACCACCACCAGCGCATGGTGAGAGAGGACGTGGTGAGTGCGGCGGCGAGTCCAGTCACACACATCGCGATGGTGAACGCGACCGACGTACCGATCTTCGTCCAGTTAGAGCCCGCGATGAGCCCCAATGCGATCAGGATGAACGGTGTCGAGAAGGTCCACGTGAGATACCGACCCCACATGGTGAGCACCTCCTCGCCGGCGGCCGCATGGCCGGCCGGCATTTCGATGAAACTAATTGTGAGTCCGGAGGTAAGCCCCGTGTAGCTCGAGATCGAAACGACCGAAATCATGAGGGTCGAAATCGCGATGAGCTTTGCCCGGGGATCCGTAAGGTTTCGCCCGAGGTAGACGATCGCGAGGATCGTAAAGCCCGCAAGGGCGATGTTTGAGACGAACGAGCTGGCAAGCAGGAAGTCGCTAAACACGTACTCGAATATTTCCTGTTGCGATGCCTCGGCACCGGGAGTCGTTAGCACTGACGCTGGTAAGGATGCCATAATCCAATTTATTGTTACGTCGTTCACCACTAAAACGCACAACCTGACTAGTAAGAAGTGACCGTCTATTCGAGTCGATATGTCATTTTGTCTCGCGGAACTATTTACTTAGCGTGGCAGTAACTATATAGTATGGCTGGCCCCCGTACGCTCCTCGTTCATTCGCCAGCGGGACGTGACCGCATTCGAAACAGCCTTGAGGCGGCTGGCTGTCGCGTCAAGACTGCTTCGACGTCGACGGCTGCGCTCACGTCAGTCACGACCGACCAGTTTGACTGTGTGGTCAGTCAGTACGAACTGCCGGGCGACGACGGACTGGCACTCAAATCAGCACTCGACACGCTTGCCCCGGAGGTGTCGTTCGTGCTTTTGGCCGACCAACAAGACATCTCGGTGTCCGATGAGGTTCCGGTCGTCCAGCACAACGGTGAGGGATCGCTCGAACGGCTCTGTTCGATTCTCACCGACAGTCCGGCGTCGTCGACTGACTCACAGGATATCTCGGGACACGAACCCGATGCTGATGCAATCATGCGGGCGATCAAAAACGCCCCCATCGGTATCAGTCTCAGCGACCCTTCGCTGTCGGATTATCCGCTCGTCTACACCAACGACGCCTGGGAGGACGTCACCGGCTATGGAACCGACGAGGTGTTGGGTCGGAACCCACGACTATTACAGGGTCCCGAGAGCGACCCCGAAACTGTCGACCGGTTGTCGACGGCGATTGCCAACGAAGAGCCGGTTAACGTCGAGATACGCAACTACAAGCGCGATGGGACGCCGTTTTGGAACGATCTCACGGTTGCGCCCGTTTTCGATGAGGACGACAAGTTAAGCCACTACGTAGGGTTTCAGATCGATGTCACCGACCGTAGAGAAGCCGAAGCACTCGCCGAAGAACGAGCCAGAAAGCTCGACGACCAGCGCCGCACAGTGCGCCGCGTGCTCGACCGAGTCAACGGTCTGTTGAGTGAGGTTTCGGGGATTCTCGTCGAATCAACCGATACCGAAACGATCGCACACCGAGTCTGCGATGCGGTCGCCACCGAACCGGGCTATGCTGCCGGGTGGATTGGAACCGTCACGCCGAGCGAAACGGCGCTTGAACTCTCTGCAAGCTGTGGACTGCCAACTGATACTCCCTGCGAGATACCCCGTGAGTCGCTTCCGTCTGCAGTCATGCGTGCAATCGAGACCGACGACCTGCAGTGGTCGACCAAAG
>PWFE01000061.1 GCA_003554115.1 Haloferacaceae archaeon
CGACGAGCTGCTGGAAGGCCTCGGGATCGCGCCACTCGGCGTCAATCTCACTTGGGACGTGGACAACGAACTCCAGTTGCTCCTCGGTGACGTGGATGCCAACCAGAAAGCGGTCGCCCTCAGTATCAGTGCTCATACAACACTATTGACCACACGGGCCAAAACGGCTGTGGGTCAACCACGAGATTCCGTCGAGTAGTCACCGACTACGCTGCGGTATAGTATGCCTAACGGTAGCACAATACGGTGCCGAGCCGTGTAGAACGGCTTTTGGCTGCCCGAGAGCCACAGTGGAGTAATGAGTTACAAGATCGGCCTAGTGGGCAAGCCATCGGTCGGTAAATCCAGCTTTTTCAATGCGGCGACGATGAACGACGTCCCTGAGGGTGCCTACCCATTCACGACAATCGACCCCAGCGTCGGCGAGGCCTACGTGCGCGTCGACTGTGCAGCCCCCGAGTTCGGCGAGACGTGTACGCCGAATCTGGGAGTCTGTCGAGGCGGCACCCGATTTGTGCCGACAAAACTCGTCGACGTCGCCGGGCTGATTCCCGGTGCTCACGAGGGTAATGGTCTCGGTAATCAGTTCCTAACTGACCTCAATGAGGCCGACGTACTGATTCATATCGTCGACTTCTCGGGCAAAACCGACATCGAGGGCGAAGCAACCGAGGGCCATGACCCCCGCAAAGATATCGACTTTCTGGAAAACGAACTCGATATGTGGTATCTCGGCATTTTAGAGACGGGAATCGAGAAACACGAAACGAAGTATCAGGGCGCAGACGCCCAGATCGAAGTCGACCTCGCCGAGCAGATGAGCGCGTTCAAAACGAACAAAGACGAGATCAAACAGATCATTCTCTCCTTGGGCTTGGAACTCGATACAGAAACCTGGGACGACGCCGACCGCGAAGAGTTGGCACGGGAGATTCGAAAACGCACCAAACCCATGTTGATCGCGGCCAACAAGATGGACACACCCGAGGCCCAAGCCAACTGGGAGACGATTACCGAGGATCCAGCCTACGATCATCTCACGTTTGTTCCCACCAGCGCACACGCCGAAAAGGCGCTCAAAACCGCCGACGAGGCAGGTGTGGTTGAGTATACTGCGGGCGAAGATCACTTCGAAATCGTCGACGATATTTCGGCCGACCAAGAGGCCGGACTCGAACAGATTCGGGATTTTATCGACGAGTTCGGAGCCACAGGTGTCCAGCAGTCCATCGAGACCGCACTGTTCGATGTGCTGGGCTGTATTGCGATCTTCCCCGGGAGTGCAAACGGCAGCGCCGACGAGAAAGGCGTGTTTCGGGACTGCTTTATCCTGCCCGAGGAGTCGACGACCTCGGATTTCGCCTACTTTCTGCACTCCGATATCGGCGACGGCCTGCTCCACGGGATCGACTGCCGGAGCAAGCGACAGATTGGCGCGGGCCACGAACTCGCCCACCGGGATGTCGTCGAGATAATCTCGACGAACTGAGTCGACTCAAGCCGGGTCAGTCCGACTCAACCACATCAAGTGCCTGATCGAGCGCGCGGAGAGCATGGGTCGTGCTCTGGCGGACGACAGCCCCACGATCGCCATCGAACACGTGGCGGTCGACGCGTGCCATCGATGAGCCGGTTCCCCACGGGCCAGCGTACGCGACGCCGATATACACAAGTCCAACTGGTTTTTGGTCAGTGCCGCCGGTTGGCCCAGCGATTCCCGTCGTCGAGAGCCCCCACGTCGTCCCTGCGGTATCGCGGACGCCGCGAGCCATCTCAGCGGCGACTGTCTCGCTGACCGCGCCGTCGCTATCCAGTGCTTCGCGCGAGACGCCAAGGACGGTCTGTTTGGCCTCGTTTGAGTAGGCGACAACGCCACGGTCGACGTAGTCGCTGGCACCTGGGATGCTTGTTAGTCGCGAGCAGACCAGTCCACCAGTGAGCGATTCGGCGACCGCGAGGCTATCGTTTCGTGCACGAAGTCGCTCGCCGATCCGTTCTTCGAGTAGGGCGGTCTCGTCGAGCTGGTCAGTCGACATACTGTGTTCGTCGACCGCGTGGTTCTTGAATGGCTCCCACAGAGCTACCTTCAATGGACCCTTGTTTCCGATATGGACCCCGACTATCAGCTCGGCCTCGAATCCATCGACCGGGAGTATGACCGCGTTGAGTGTCCAGTAGACGGCGAGATACCCTCCTGGCTCTCGGGAACGCTGTTCCGCAACGGCCCGGGCCGTTTCGAGGTTGACGGCCAAGCGCTCACTCACTGGTTTGATGGGCTGGCAATGCTCCGGCGGTTCCATATCAGCGACGGGACAGTCACGTTTTCAAATCGATTTCTCAGAAGCAAAGAGTACCGCCACGTTACCGAGCAGGGCGAACTCCGCTGTGATCAGTTCGGGACGACCGCTCCCAACTCGCTTGTCGGCCGCATCACGGGACTGCTGAATCCGATGCTCACCGACAACGCGTCGATCAGCGTCGACCGAATCGGAACGGAGCCAATCGCGATCACAGAAACACCGAACGCAGTTGGCTTCGATCCTGAGACGCTTGAGACAACCGAGACAGACGCACCCGATGATGGCGTCTCGATCACTGGGAGTTTGGGCCATCCACACTACGATTTCGACCGCGAGACGGTCATCAACATGGGCGTTCGGTTCGGCCGGAAAAGCGAGTACGTGCTGTTTGAACGACCGGTCGAAAGCCCGATCCGTCGACGGATCGCCAGCATTGAGGTCGACCGGCCCGCCTACTTCCACTCGTTCGGGCTGACCGCCGGGTATGCGATTCTCCTCGAATCACCCTTGCGGCTCACTCCTCGGTCGCTACTCTCGAAGAAATCCTTCATTGAGAGCTACACGTGGGATGACAGCCGAGACAGTCAGTTGGTCGTGTTTGATCGGCAGGCTGGCGAGCTGATCGGACGGTTCGCCGTCGAGCCGTGTTTCGTCTTTCATCACGTCAATGCTTTCGAGCGCGGTGACCAGCTCGTGGTCGACGTAATCGCCTTCGAAGACGACACCGTCATCGACTCGCTGACTCTCGACCGACTGCGAGGCGGAAAGATTCCCGCTCCCGGCGGCGAACTTCGTCGGTATCTGCTCTCGCTTGGCGAGGGTCGTCTCGACGAACGAACCCTCCAGTCGGGTCCACTGGAGTTTCCAATGCTCAACTACCGACAGGTCGTAACCCAGCCGTATCAGTATCTGTATGCTGCGGGCCATACCGATGATGCCGCCGATGCGCACGGATTGCTAAACGCATTGGTCAAATTCGATCTTGCGGCCGACAGGAAAACCGTCTGGAGCGAGCCCGGTGTGTATCCCAGCGAGCCCGTTTTCGTCGCTCGTCGTCCGCCTGATTCACCTGAAGCCGAGGCTGCATCCCAGAGTGAGACCCAGAATCCGGAAGACGATGGCGTGATTCTCTCGGTCGTGTTGGATACTGACGCCGAGCAGTCAGCACTGCTCGTGGTTGATGCGTCCTCGTTTTCTGAAATTGCTCGTGCCGCGTTGCCGACTGCGTTTCCGTTCGGCTTTCACGGTCAGTGGTATCCCTCGACAGCCAGCGTCCACCGCACGATGCCGTAGGCTCAGGTCTCTTCGCGGATCTGGGCCCACAGCTCTTCGAGTCGCTGGTCGGCCGTCGACTCCCGAGCGGGGCGCTCGATTGTTGCCTGCAGCGTATGATCCTCAGAGAGCAGCACACAGATTTCGGTGAAATTGAGTTCGTAGCGTGTGGTGTGTTGGCCACCCTGTCGGATCTGTGTCGTCTCGGAGATAAGCGAGGCCTCCGTGAGCGAATCGAGTTTCCGATACATCGTCGACAGCGGGATGTCACAGGCTTCCGAGAGTTCGTTCGCGGTCATCGGCTCCGAGAGCGTCTGGATAATCGCTCTGGTTGGCTCGTCACCGAGAGAACCGAGAACGTCTTCGCTCTGGTAAGAATCGTCCCGTGCCGACGGGTCGCGAACCATCAACTGAAGCTATAGCCGACACTCGGATAAATATACTTGTTGGCCGGCGGATCCATCGCCTGCTTCGTGTTCGAGAGTCAACGTGACCGGGATACCGACTGGCTCGGTTTCTCAGTTCTGTTCGCAGCCGTCGCGCCGAGACGGCCGAACAGCCGCCGTAATCAGACTGTTTAATTGTCTCAAAGACGAATGAGAACATGCCGCGATGACTGACCAAAACCGACTCAATCGACGAACTGTTGTGCGCACTATTGGTGGGACCGCCCTTGCAGTGAGCCTTGCGGGCTGTGCGGGTGATGAGCCAGCACAAGAGGAAGAAGAACAACCAGCGGAGCCAGAAGACGACGGCGACGAGATGATCGATCCGCCTGCTGACGTCGACGACTTCCTCACCCAGTATGACGCCGAAGGCTACGACGGTGAGATGCTCGATGCAACTGGTGAGGACGAACTCACCGTCGACGTTGGGAGCGGTGAACTCGGCCTTGGCTTCTCACCGGTCGCAGTCGCTATCGATGCCGGGACAGCTGTTACCTTCGAGTGGACTGGCGAGGGTGGCGGTCACAACGTCGTTGCTGACGAAGAAAGCGAGATAGACGTCGACATCGAAGAAGAAGATATCGCTGATGCCGGCCACACCGTCGAACACACCTTCGATGAAGCCGGCACCTACCTCTACATCTGCGAGCCGCATCTCGAACAGGGGAAGGTCGGCGCAATCGTTATCGAATAACAGCACCGCCCCGGTTTACAGAATCACAAGGAGAATGCCCCGAGGCTTGACCTCGGGGATGAATCCGACAACTAATAAAACAAACCATTAACTTGATTCATCTATAACCACAAGACAGCGATGGAATACAGTTACCGCTACCATGCTTATCCGACACAAGAGGTAGCGGAAGAACTGGAATACCATATCGACGTTCATCGCCAAGCGTACAACTACACACGCTACGAATACACCCACGTTGACGCCGACACTATCGGATCAGCTTATAAGCATCACAACCGTCTCACTGACTGGAAAGACAAGTTCAATCTGTTCAAAGAAGTCCACTCAAAGACACTTCAGAAAACAGTCACACGCTTCTATCAGAACCTTTCGAACCTATCCGAACAAAAGAAGAATGGTCGAAAGGTCGGGATGCTCAAGTGGAAATCTCCAACAGAGTACCAGAGTATGACGTATTCGCAGTCCGGCTTCAAGCTCAAAAACACGAGTGGCCGGTATGCGACACTTTGGCTCTCAAAAATCGGAGAGGTGAAAATTCGATACCACCGTGACATCCCTGACAAAGCTACCATCAAGGAAGTTACGATCAAGAAAGAGACAACCGGTGACTGGTTCGTCTCTTTCGGGCTGGAAACTGATGATACTGATCTTCCCGAAAAACCCGTGTTGGACTCACTTGACACGACCAACTGCGTTGGGATTGACCTCGGCATCCTCAACTACATCCATACCACTGACTGGAAGACCGTTGATTGGCTTGATCTTGAAGACGAGTACGAAGAACTCCGACGAGAGCAACGAAAGTTATCTCGGAAAGTACACGGGTCGAACAACTACGAGAAACAGCGACTCATAGTAGCGAAAATCAAGCGACACATTCGTCGGAAAGTGCTTGACTACCAGCACAAACTGACTACGTGGCTCGTTAAAGAGTACGACGCTGTGTTCGTTGAAGATCTCAATGTCCAAAGTATGCTTCAGGGAGATGGAAACGCTCGCAACAAGCAAGATGTGGCGTGGCGACAGTTCATCAGACTCCTTGAATACAAAGGTGAGTTGTACGGCACCCACGTCGTGCAGGTCGATCCGCGAGGAACGACGAAAGAGTGTGCGTCCTGCGGGGTTGAAACGGACAAACCGTTGTGGGTTCGAGATCATTCGTGTCCGTCATGTGGGTTTGAGTGTGATCGTGACACGAACGCGGCGATGAACGTCTTGCAGAGAGGCTTTTCTAAACTAGGGCTGGGATGGCCCGAATCAACGCCTGTGGAGACTGCACTCCCTACGGATACCGCTGATTATCAGCGAGTATCTGCAAAGTGCGTCGTGGAAACAGGAAGCCTCGGGGCTTAACCCCGAGGTTATTCATCGAGGACTGGACGGCAAAATTCAAACTCTTGCTCTCGTACGTCGACACCATCGTCGTTGTGTATGAACAC
>PWFE01000014.1 GCA_003554115.1 Haloferacaceae archaeon
CAGTGAGGCCGACCCCGAAGCGATCAAACAGGACGTCGACGAGGCAATCGAATCGAACGACGTCGTCCTCTTTATGAAAGGAAACCAGCTCATGCCGCAGTGTGGCTACTCCTCGAAAGCCCTCGAACTCATCAGCAAGCACGTCGAATCGTTCGAGACGGTCGACGTCCTGCCGGCACTTCCCGAGTATCGTGCCGCACTCAACGACCACAGCGGCTGGGAAACCATTCCACAAACCTACGTCGACGGCGAGTTTATCGGCGGCAGCGACATTCTCGAAGAGCTTGACGAACGCGGTGAGCTTGCGGCTGAACTCGGCGCATAATTCGACTGATCCCCCGTATTTCGTCGGCGGATCCGTTATCTCGGTCGAGAATCAGCCCCAGCGGAACTAGTACAGTATTCTCACCAGATATAAATAATCACCGTCCCCTACTAGGAGTAGGTATCGGCCCAGCCGCGGGGAACTACTCGTGAATTCAATTCCACTATGACAGGTCGCGTATTCCGTCTCCACTCGACGCTTGAACTGCCACTCGAAGACGTCCACTCGTATTTCGACTCGGATCCCGAGCTTCCCGAGGAAATCGAGGACGTCGACATCAACCGACGCAACAACACGCTGATTATCAAGGCGGTGGCAACTGACGACAGCCTCAGCAAGTACACGCCAACCGCCCAGCTAAAAGCCAGCGTTAGCGAGACGCGCGTCTACGAAGAAGAGCCACCACGCGCCGGCGGCCCGCGCTGGGGCGACGAGGAGGAAGAAGAAATCCCCTCCGAACTCGTCGAATTCGCCTGCTTTAAGGGCGACCGCGAGACGGTGCTGCAGAACACCGCCGTCCAGTATCCGATGTTTCTGGTGCTCAAAGAGATCGCCCTGCGCTCTGAAAAAGGAACGTTGACGGCGATCACCGAAGCCGACGGCGAGTTGGAAGCCACCCGCATTGTCGAAGGCGAAGAGCGTTCGGCGACCGTCGAAGTCGTCGAAAACCCCCGAAAGAACAGCTCCGGCAACACGGGTGTCGACTGGCGAGACAACGAGTTCATCTCGGACTAACCGCAGGCTGGCGTCTCGTGCGCAGTCGGTCGACTGTCTCAGTGGCCGCACAGCGCAACTGATGGTTTTGTGCTGTTTTTCCGCACATAAGCCGTGTTTCATCGGCTATCGGACAATACTGTGTGGCCACTAGCGTGTTCGACGGCCAGAATCATGTATTATCATTCATGCACCATACTTGGTGAGACTTTTACCATTGGGTGCAGCTATCATACCCTATGAAGTTGCATAACAGGGGCGTACGTCAGGACGTTCGTGAGTTGGGTGCGTTGCTCGGGGACGTACTCAAAGAACAGACGTCAACCGACTCTTTTGAAACAGTCGAAGAGCTTCGACAGGCCGCGATTGCCTACCGTGAGGGCTCAATCGAGTCTCGCGAGGAGCTACGTGCGACTATCGACCAGCTCTCGCCAAGTGATGAGGGTGATGTGGCTCGCGCGTTTGCGACCTACTTCGAGCTCATCAATCTCGCCGAAGAACGCGAGCGCGTCCGCTCGGTTCGGACGGGATCCCAAGAGGGAACGCTTGACGACAGCCTCGGAGACACCGTCGAGACGCTCTCGGAGGCCGGCGCGGACACCGAGACCGTCCGATCGGTACTCGACGACGTACTTATCGAGCCAACGTTTACGGCCCACCCGACCGAAGCTCGACGGGGCACAGTCAAAGCCAAGCTCCGGTCGATTGCTCGGCATCTCGAAACGCTCGATAGCCAGAATCTGACCGATCGTGAGGCCGAAACCGTTTGGCGTGATATCGACGCCGAGGTCACGAGCCTCTGGCAGACCCGACAGGTTCGACAGCGACCACCCGAACCACAGGACGAAGCACGCAACGTCCAGTGGTATCTCGAAAACACCCTGTTCGACGTTGTCGGCGAGGTGTACAGCGAATTCGAAGACATCGTCACTGACGAGTACCCCGATATCGATCTCCCCAAACTGTTCGAGTTCCGCTCGTGGGCCGGCAGCGACCGTGACGGCAACCCATACGTTACCGTCGACGTCACCCAGGATACGCTCGAACGCCAGCGCGAGATCGTGCTCGAACGCTACCGAGCCAAGCTCAAACGCCTTTCGGCCGTACTGAGCCAAGACGGCGACCGGTATCCGACGACGGGTGCCTTTTCGGCCTCACTGGAGGCCGACCTTACGGAGTTCCCGAAAATCACCGAGGAGGCCGAAGAACGGTATCCGGACGAGCCGTACCGCCAGAAACTCCGGCTCATGCGCGAGCGACTCAACCGAATCGGCGACGTTCGCCCCGGCGGCTACGAGAGCGAAGACCAACTGCTGGACGACCTTGAGACCATCGACGCCAGCCTACGCGCCTACGGTGGTGCCGACATCGCCGAAGCGTTCGTCGAGCCGCTGCTCCGGCAGGTCAACACGTTCGGTTTCTCGTTGGCGAGTCTCGACCTGCGAGACCACCGTATCCAGCACACCAAAGCCGTCGACGAAGCACTCGCCGAGGAGGGAATTGCGTACCGCGAACTCGACGAGGACGAGCGCGTCGAGCTGTTGACCGACGCCATTCTGCAGGACGAACCAATTATCGACCCACAGAACCCCGGCGATGTCTCGGAGGTCGCCGAGAAAGTGCTGACGCGGTTTGCCGCCCTCGGCGATTGGCAAGACGAGTTCGGCGTTGAGGCCATCGACACCTACTGTATCTCGATGACCGAAGAGCCGAGTCACGTCCTTGAAGTGCTGTTCCTCGCCGACCAAGTCGGCGCAGTCTCGCTGCCGGACCACGCCGGACTCGATGTGGTACCGCTGCTTGAGACCGAATCCGCGCTTAACGGTGCGGATCGAATCATGGGGACGCTGTTCGAAAACGAGGCGTACAAACAGGTCTTGGAGGCCCGCAACAACACCCAAGAGATCATGCTGGGCTACTCCGATTCGAACAAGGAAAACGGCTTCCTTGCGGCGAATTGGGACCTCTACAAAAACCAGAAACGCCTCGCCGAAATCACCAACAACTACGACGTGACGATGCGGCTGTTCCACGGCCGCGGTGGCTCGATCTCGCGTGGTGGCGGCCCAATGAACAAAGCCCTGTTAGCACTCCCGAACGAAACGGTCACAGGTCAGGTCAAGTTCACCGAACAGGGCGAAGCAATCGCCGAAAAGTACGGCAATGAACGCATCGCCGAGCGCAATCTCGAACAGATGCTTGACGCACAAATTCGCGCCCGGCACAACGCCCTCAACGAGCCAGTCGAGGAGGTCCCCGACGAGTGGGTCGACGCGATGGAAACGATGGCTGCAGCCGCCCGAAGCGCCTACCGCAACCTGCTTGAGACCGACGGCTTCGTTTCATACTTCGAGCAGGCGACTCCCATCACCGTTATCGAAGACCTCAACCTTGGCTCACGGCCGGCCTCGCGCTCGGAGGATCGGTCAGTCGAGGACCTGCGGGCGATCCCGTGGGTCTTTTCGTGGACCCAGACGCGGTGTATTCTGCCGGGGTGGTTCTCACTTGCCGCGGGCGTCGACGCCTATCTCGACGACGGTGGCGATCTAGAGACGCTTGCAGAGATGTACGACGAGTGGGCGTTCTTCCGGACCACGTTCGACCGTGCTGCGCTGTCGTTGACCCGGACGGATCTCGAAATCGCCGACGAGTACGCCGCACTCGCCGACAGCGACCTCCGCGAGGAGTTCCAGCCGCGAATCGAAGGCGAGTACGAATCGGCCGTTGAGTACGCCGCCGAGATCACTGGCCGCGACGAGCTGTTGCGACGCGAGTGGCTCGATGAGAGTCTCGAACGCCGCAACCCGTACGTCGACCCACTCAACCTGCTGCAGACACACCTGTTGAGCCAGACGCATCTCACCGAGGCCGAAGAACGAACCCTCCGGCTGACCGTAAATGGCATCGCAGCCGGCATGAAAAACACAGGATAACCCTACTCGCGCGTGAGATAGGTAATGCCGTCCGGATAGGTCCGGACGTCAATCCGGTCGACTTCGGCTCTTCTTTCGAGATCGATCACCGAGACGTCGTTGGTTTTGTTGTTTGTGACGTACGCCCGCGAGCCATCGGTGTTAAACACCACGTTACTCGGCCAGATGCCGACCGGGATGCGTTCGACCTCCCAGGGTCGACCCTCGCCATCGCGGTGGAATCGGGTTTCGATAATCGAGATGTCGTTCGAGTGTCGGTTGGGGACGAGCGCGAGCGAACTGTCGGGCGAAAAGACGATCCCCATCGGCGATTCGCCGAGTTCGGTTTCGTACACCGTGTTGTGTCGTTCGGGGTCGTGGATCGTCAGTCTGCTTTCGTTCTGAATCGTCACATAGATATTGTTCGTCTCGGGGTTGATGGCGACACCTTCAGGGCCATCGCCGACCGGGACGTCAACCGAGATGCGCCGTTTGTGACAGTCGATAACGGTGATCGTGTTGCTGGAGCTGTTCGTGACGAAGGCTGCGGACTCATCAGCGTTCAGCGACAGCGTATTCGAATGTGTCTGGTGAGTCGGAATGATATCCAACAGCGCGTCGGTTTCGATATCGAAGACGAACACGTGGCTGTTGTGCTCGGAGACGACCCACAACTCGTTTGCCGCCGTTCTGACGACCAGCCCACGCGGGCCGTCGAACAGGTCGTGGCTGAGTCGACCCGTGATCTCGAACGTTTCGTTGTCGATCACTTGGAGGGTGTTTCCCTGCAAGCAGGTGATGTAGCTTTTCGTCCCGTCCGGCGAGGTTTCGACGGTTCGCGGGCCGAACGCAGTGTTGATTTCGCTGACCGTCTCGCCGGTCTCGGGGTCGACAACCGAGACGCAGTCGTCGTCCCGATTCAACACGAGCAGTCGGTCATCCATACGCCCACAGGGCGGCCCACGGCAAAGCCTGTTGGCACCGTCCGGATTCGGTGAGTCTCCGGGCGGTTGTCGCTACCGTGATCGGACGGCGGCGACCGCCTCGCCCATGATCTCGACGGCCTCGCGCAGCGTCTCGTCGTCAGTCGCATACGAGATGCGGGCCATCCCCTCGCCACCTGCCCCGAACGCCTCGCCGGGGACGACGATTACACCGCGGTCGATACATTCGTCGACAAATCCATCGGGTACTTCAGGCATCGCATAAAACGCGCCTTTCGGTGTCGCACATTCGATGTCATGGTTGGTGAGTCCATCGAGCAGGATATCCCGTCGACGCTTGAACGACTCAGTCATCTCGTCGACGATTCCTTGGGGGCCACTCAGCGCGGCTTCAGCGGCGTACTGGGCGGGCGCGCTGGCACAGGCTTGGGCGTACTGATGAACCCGGACCATCCGATCGACGCGCTCGCTCGCGCCGATCACCCAGCCAAGTCGCCAGCCAGTCATCGAGTACAGTTTTGAACAGGAGTTGACGACGACCACGTTGTCGCTTTCGGCATACTGGATTGGTGAATGGTGTTTGCCCTCGAACACGGTGTACTCGTAGACCTCATCGGAGACACAGAGCACGTCGTGTTCGTCGGCAATGCGGGCGAACTCTCTGATATCGTCCTCGCTGGCGACCGCACCGGTCGGGTTTGCCGGCGAGTTGACGATGAACGCCGCGGTGTCGTCGGTGATCGCCGCTTCGACGGCCGCGGGGTCGAGTGTGAGATCTTCACGGAGTTCTACGGGGACGGGCTGGCCGTCGGCGAGTTTCGTCAGTGCGTCGTAGGAGACGAAGCCGGGATCGGGAATGATGACCTCTTGGCCAGCGCCGACGTGGGCCTCAAGGGCGATATGCAGGGCTTCGCTGGCTCCGGAGGTCGCGATCACGTCGGCTGGGTCGACTCTGATTCCTTGGTCGCGTTCGTGCTTGGCGGCGATAGCTTCGCGGAGCGGCTCGATTCCCTTGTTGGGGGTATAGCCGTCGGCTTCGCCCGACTGGATGGCCTCGACGGCGGCCTGTCGGGCGTGTTTGGGCGTGGGAAAATCCGGCTGGCCCAGCCCGAGGTTGATGGCGTCTTCGCCGGCGGCTTCGAACACTTTGCGGATCCCACTGATCGAGATACGGTCGACACGAGAGGCAAATTCAGTCATACAAGAATGCTGTCGGCTGGACCGATAGCTTTTGTCACATTCGCTGGGCGAGCCGC
>PWFE01000108.1 GCA_003554115.1 Haloferacaceae archaeon
GCGATTCTGCGGCCTTCTGCTCGTGTGTGTGACGCGTTGTCCCCCTATATGATCGCACACCGACTGATTGGCTGGTTGTCCTCCGTTGGTTCGATTCTCGACGGCTCAGATACGCACGATTCGTCGACCTAAGCGAGCGCGTGGAGACGCGAGCACGCCGGCTCGCGCCGCCGACCGTCGGCGCCTCGATGTCGACGTATTTTGCTACGATGGGTCCGGTCGACCTCGTTTGGCGCGTGTGTGGCCATGCTGTCGCTGGTTCTCTGGGAGTTTCTGCGGACTCTTGGGCGACCGGAAGCATTGGACGCACCGCAGTCTGTGTTCGGCTTGCGGCACTATCTGTCTGTGCGGCCATCTCATACGTCGACTCGATCTGCACTGACTCATCTTTGACCGGCTGCCTGTTGGAAGGGCTACCACGCGTCAGCTCGTTGTCTCTCGAAGGGCCATAATTTACTGCTTGATGACTTATCACTCGAGTGGGCAACTCAGCCGACGCCGTCCGTCTCAACTTCGTGCTGGTTGTCAACTGATCTCTCGGGTATCGCTGCTGGGTCTGTCGCTGGATTCGAGAGCCAGCTCTTCGAGTACCACTGGTGTCTGTCTTATGCGTTGTTGAGGCGCGTTTGATCGAGACGCTCCGGTTGATCGACCTCTCGAACGAATGTCTGAGGCTGTTGCTGGCTGCCGGTCTCGAAACGGATGGCACTGCCACTGCCGCCGGCTGGCGACTACTGCCGGTCGACCGCTGTTTGTCTGTGGTTTGATTCTGTGGCTCTTCGTGTAGGGTTGTCGACGCACCCTGTTCGTGCTGTAGGGGTTCACGACTCGCGGCTGCCGATGCTGTCGGTCTCTCCGCTGGTCTTTCGCTGAACACGAACGACGGCCGACTGTTCGGATGCCGTCGGACTGCAGGTGGTTGGACTGCGGGTGATTGTGCAGGTGACTGGACTGCGGTGGCCTGCGACTGTCGCTCGCTACTGCTAGTTCTCTCCGGCCTACTGGCCGCCGCAGCGCCACGCGCCGGCCACACTGCCCAGCCGGTCGATTGAACACGGTGTTCGGTGCCGACTGGTCGCATCGACGCATCGCGTTCTCTCGGGCCGCCACCGGCACTCGGCGTTCGAAAGCTGGGCTGACCGTCCGTCTGGGTTGTCGATGTGACGGCTGGCTGCTCGGTCGACGCCGAATGTGTGGAACTCCTGTGCGCTTGGCTTTCGGCGACTCGCGGTGGTCGACGGCGTTGAGACGCCCTAATTGGGCTCAGTTTGCCACCTGATAGCTGTCGAGTTGCGTGGTCGATGCCACTTTGGGCCGGTTTCTCACTGCGGGTGGTCCATCCAGCCACGTTAGGATCTCGTCGGTGGGTGCCAGTATTCTGCCCTCGGGGGTTCGGTGGCCCAAATCGGTGGTCGCTGAGCGGTGCAGTCGACGACACGGCCGAGCGACTCGCTGGGTCCGATTGCTGTCGTCTTTCGCGGTTGGGGGCTGGTATCGCCGTCGTTCGATGCTGGAGTGTCGGTCGAGCCTCGGCCAGTCTCTCGGCTCCCGGTGGGGCCTCCGGGAGTGCGTCGACTGCTGGGTCGCCGACTGGCGCCTCGCCAAACAGTCGATACAACAGTCGTGCGGGGCTGCGACGGTGATAGACGCCGACGGCTAACAGCCCACCGAACGCGCGATTACTCGCTGTTGTCGACTGGCCGTCGACTGCGGTCGGCGGCTGGGCTGTCACACGCCCGAGTGGCGACCGACCGCGATGGGTTCTCGCTGTCGTGGCTGGCCGGCCCACCGTGTTGTCTGGTCGATGCTCCGTCTTCTCGGACTGACTCACAGTAATCGACCGAACTCGGCGGTCGACCGTCGGTGTGGTATGGCTGTCGCTCACCGTCGCTCACCAGCCCGCTGTCGACGGCCAGCCAGCGGCACAGCCGGCATGTGCGTCGTCCGAGACATCAGTTACGGTCTGTGGTCCGGTGATCACATTTAAATCCTCGTCAGCGTTCGGCGTGTCGGCTGAGAGACGTCTCGCGGTCGGTAACGTGTGTCACTGGCTCTTTGTGCCGCGAGTCAATCACTGCAGAGCGAACGTGATACAGCACTGAAGGCAGGTCTGCAGTGTCGGGTGTCGCAGACCGGCGAGCCGTCTTCTCGCTGAGTGACTGATTGACAAGTGACACGGTAAGCGGTCCGTCGCCTTCGAGCCCATCGGTGAGTTGGTCGTCGCTGAGAATCGCGTTGTCATGGAACGTCTGAAGTGCGAGCCCGAAGATGCGCTGTTGTTCGAGTCTCTGGGCCGTCGACTTCTCGCTGCCGCCCGCGTGTGCGCTCACCAAATAGTAGAGATCAATCGCGAGTGGCGACTTCTCTGTGACGTTCGGGTCGGTTGGGTGACGCGGCTGGCTGTTTTTTATCGAGGCGTTTTCTTCGAGGTGGTACAACGAAAGCGATAGCCGCGTTTGGTCGTCCTCGCGGACGTCTTGGGGGTCGACGAGTGCGATGTGTTCGGCATCCAGCGAGACGAGATCATCGCGGCTGGTGAGGTCCTCACGCAGCACGCCGAGAAGCGTCCGGCTGACCTCGGCAATGGCGGTGTAGGCGGCCATACCGGTGTTGCTGCGTTATCACTGAAAGGGTTTGTGAGCCCGTATTTTAAGTAGGATAACCGATCCAGACTCTCCAATGTCGATCAGCGGCCTCAGAAAAGCGGGCGAAACATACGCCAAACGATACGCTCGGCTCACGATGCTGTCGGTTGCCGTTGCTGCCGTTCTGACTGCAGTCGTCGGCACAGCCAGCACGCCGGGCCGCATCGCCGTGCTTTCGAATTGGTTGGCACTGCCAGCGACCGTCGCCGTTTTTATCCAGTGGTTCGGCCTCTGTTTTGCTGTCGGACTGATGATTCGAATTCTCTCACAGAACTTCAGCAAGCTACAGGCTGTCTTTGCTGCATGGATCGGTGATCCGATCGGCGAACACTGGAGTCGACTGGCACGCCGAACCCAAGCCGTCCTGTTCGGCAGCGTGTGTACCCTGCTCGCTGGGACGCTGGCGGCCGCTGGCGTGTTTTACTACGGCTATCCGTACGTGGCTATTGCTGCCGCGATGAGCTGTACATGGCCGCTTGCAACCTACTGGCTGTTGGGTCGTCGACCGACGTCTGTCCCAACGCAATCAACTATTAGAACCCGATATGCGACGCTTAGACACCTCGAAACCCGGATTATGTCGGTGCTGTTCGGCTTTTTGTGTACCGTCGTGGTCGCCGGCGGGCTCTGGCTGTTGGGCGTCGAACTCCGGTGGATCGGTCTTGTTGGGCTGGTTGTCTGGGTGGTCTCGACGGTCATCGTCTACAATCGGTATGCTGCGACACTGGAGAGACGCTCGGCGCTGACGATTCTCGACTCCACTGTACGTGAGAACGGACAGGTCGAACTCGTCGTCCGAAACGACGGCGAGGATACACTTGATCTCTCGCGGGCGATGATCACCGATACCCGAATCGACCGGTATCACCTCACCGACTCGCTTCAGCTATCACCGGCTGGCAGTGCCACACTCTGTGTTCCGGAATCGTTTACGGTTGCACCGACAGATGCCAAACGGACGCTTCCGTTGGGATATACACTCAATCGCAGCCAGCCGACGCCGGTTGTCTACACACGGTCGGGCATCGCCTACGAACTCACCCACGGTGCGACTGCTTCTGAAGCGCTGTCCGTCGATCCAACACCGACATACTCCACGTCGTCGACGGCTATAGCCACCGGCACACACAGTCACGAATCCTGACCGAACGGTCGTTGTCAGCATCTATCTTAGTAATCGTTATACGGCGGCTGTTCGTTGGCTCGAATATGCAACGACGCGCTGTAGCAGTGTCTGTCGTGTTTTTCGTGCTCGTCGCGACAGCATCATATGCGCTTATCGCAACAGCCGAAGAGCCGACGATCACCCTCGAAGACGCCGACTACGAGCTCTCTGAAGGCGAGGAGTTCACTGTTGGTGACCGAACGTACACCGTCGCCGAAATCGAAGAAACTGAAGACGAAGAAGACGGGAGTATAACCTTCGCGGGGACGATTGAATGGGTCGAAGAGGACGTTGAAATGACTGAGCTGTGGGCCGACGGCGATACCGTCGTGATCGACGACACCGACTGGGAAGTCCAGATCGATGACGACGACGAGCCGACCGCGTTCACTCTCGAAGAGATTCTTGACAGACAGGCGATTCTCGAAGCCGATCCCAACGCCGATAACGAAACCGTCGACCGAGACGACGGGGAGTTCGTTGTCGTTGAGTCGAACGGTGACGAAGAACTCATTCCCGCCGAAGAGTACTTCGATGATCCTGCAACGATCACATACTCTGAGGGAGACAGCTTTGCCTACGACGGCCAGACGGTGACTGTCTCTGAAGTGACCGAGACTGATGTCACGCTCACGTGGACTGAAGACGAAACCCAATCGGAGTCGCTCGAACAGGGTGGGATGGTCGAACTCGCTGACGGCACCGAGTATCTGAGCTTCTTCCCCGGCGAAAACACGGTGATGCTCACCGAAGATACATCGAGCTACGACGCACAAGCCGAATCCCAACAGCAGTTCGCTGACCGGATCAGCGGGCTTACCTACACGATTGTCACTTCGCTGTTGTTCGTCTTCTCGCTGATCATGTTCGCGTTCCTCCCCTCGCGGTACTGAGCACTCAGCGGTTTTTTCTCGTTTCTTCGGCTTCGAACCCGACTGTCGTCTGCCAGTCCGCCCCGACCGGTGTATGGGTGAGCCGGTAGCTCTGTTCGCCGTATTCGATTTCCTCGATGCCGTACAGCTCGATTGAGCGTTCCTGTTTTGTCATCACCGGAAACGCATAGTTTTCGGCCTCGTACTCGAACGTTTCGCCGTCGGCACGTCGATCCGACACAAAGTCAATGTGTGCGCTGAGTCGACGGCTGATAACCTCGTCGGTGATCGACGGTATCGAATCGACGCGTTGGTCGAACGCGGTTCGAAAGCCACTGTCGAGTTCTTTGCCGACCGAGTGTCGACCCGCAGCCATCGCCGCCAGCGTTGTGGTACCGGTTCCCCAAAACGGGTCGAGGACGGTATCGCCGTACACTGAGTACATACTGATCAGCCGGTAGGGGATCACAAACGGGTAGGCACCCGACCGCTCGCGGGACTCGCCACCGGTTAGCTGTTGGCTACGGCCGGTGATCTCGGTCCACAGATCGCTGAACCAGCGGTTCCGCTCTTCCCAAAAGTAGGCCGCGCTGTACCGTCGGTCGGCGTTCGGCTCGAACGATCGCTTATCGGAGCCGTTGCGAAACACGAGGATGTGTTCGTGTTCGAGGGTGGGATAGGCGTTGGGCGGCAACATTCCAGAGCCCATGAACTTGGTTGCGCTGTTGGTGGGTTTGCGCCACAGAATTGACGGCAACGGCTCGAAGCCCAACGAATCAAACGCCGAGACGATCCGGCTGTGGTTCTGGTAGCGACGAAACGAGCCGTCGACCCGCCGGGTGGCATCGCCAACGTTGATACAGGCGATCCCACCGTCGACGAGCACACCCTGGAGTTCGGCCCAGGCTGCATCCAGGACGCCGTGCATCGCCTCGAATGCCGCGCGGCCGTCGCCTGCCTCCAGATGGGCTTCGATCTGTGGATCGAGCGAACAGAACAGCTCGTCCCACATCTCGATCATCGGATACGGGGGGGATGTAACGACGAGGTCGACAGAATTGGGTTTGAGCTCGTCGAGCGACCGCGAATCACCGGTATGGACGCGATGCTCCGTTTCCATTACAAATTACTATTCAGTATTGAGTAAAAGATTTTGGTGTTGACTTACAGCATTTGATAATTATTGTAAAAATGTACGTCGACTGTCTGTCTCTGGTCGCCTCATATCTGCGCTATGTGGAATGGACACGATGGGACTCCCACGAGCGACCGGAGGGAGCGAGTGGGAGTAAATCGTGCCCGTGAGGGAACGAAGTGACCGAACGGGCACGATGGGATTCGAACCCACGACCATTTGGTTAGAAGCCAAACGCTCTGTCCAGACTGAGCTACGTGC
The DNA here is from genome assembly GCA_003554115.1 of Haloferacaceae archaeon. Next base: position 6,079 of record PWFE01000108.1, read on the forward strand.
CCTCATCCAATGGTCGACCAATAACGTACAAAGCC
>PWFE01000157.1 GCA_003554115.1 Haloferacaceae archaeon
CCGCCACTGCTGGAGCGATTGACCGAGGACGCTCAGAAGATCCACCAGCAACGACCGATCTTGCAAGAGACACTCGCCACCGCTACGCAACCGAGGTGTGAGTCTTAGCTAAAGACGAATGAGGTTACCGCATACCCCGCCTCTTGGAGCTTCTCATCCGTTGCAGGCACGTCTGTCACCTTGAACAACACGAGACGATTGGGACCAACCGGTGCCCCCCCATCGGATGCTTCTCGTAGCGTCAGCTCCGCTCCGGCCGGGATTTCGACATCGAGGGCAGTAGCGAAGGCCGTCACTGCCGACACACCCGGGATAATTTCCAGTTCCACATCAGGATAGAACCGATCAAGGGTTCTGCGCAGGTGACCGAAGGTCGAGTACACGTTTGGATCGCCCAGAGTGACGAAAGCAGCTGTCCCATTGCGGGCCGCCGGTGCAACCTCGGAAGCGGCCTGCTTCCACGCGCGGCGGAGCTGTTCTTCGTCGCGCGTCATCGGAAATTCGAGGTCGTCCAACTGCTCGCCATCGACATATTCTGCGGCAACGCCTCGCGATAGCCGACCCGGCGTGTACACCACGTTCGCCGATTCCAGTATTTTGCGGGCACGCACGGTCACAAGGCCAGCATCCCCCGGTCCGAGACCGACACCGTAGAGGGTCACGGCTCCTCCACGGTGTGTCTCGTCGCCAACCCTGCGAGATGCGGTGCCTCCGGCAGTATGAGTTCCGTCATTCCGGTCCGAACAGCCGCACGACTCCCCGGAAGACAAAAGATCGGTGTTCCAGCGACAATGCCACCGATAGCTCTCGAAGCCATCGCTCGGTGACCGATCTCGTCGTAGGAGACGTTCCTGAACAACTCGCCGAAGCCCGGTATCTCCCGCTCAAAGAGGCCTTCACAGGCAACCGGTGTCACATCGTCCATTGTCATCCCGGTGCCGCCCGTCGTCACGATACAGTCGACGTCTCTGCGGCTCGCGAGCCGATCAACGGTTCCGCGAATCGTGGCAAAGTCGTCGCTGACGAGCGTTCGTGCCGTCACGCGACCACCTGAATCAGCGACGAGTTCGGCAGCGGTATCGCCGCCGGGATCGCTGCTCGGGTCACGCGATGTCGAGACGGTGACGATCGCGACATATAATGGATCGATAACATCATGTCCATCTTCGTCAGTACCACGACGGTCCTCAGTTGATAGCAAGTCGTCCGTCATAGTCGGAGTTCTTCGCCCTCACGCGTTGGAAACGGGTTCTCGATCGTATTCTCCGTCATGTCCGTGGCTTCAAGTATACACTCATCAAGTGCGTTGATGATAGTCTGTGCATCCATTTTTTGTCCGATCAGAACGATTTCGGTTTTTCGATCACCGTATTCGTGGTTCCAATCAGGTGATCGGGATTGTCGATAGTACTCCTGCTGATCCTCCGATAATGAGGCGATCCATCGGCCTGCAACCGTAATGTGAGTCTCTTGACCGGCACGCGAGAGTGTTAACGCATGGTCTGGACGCCCGGCCACATGCAGATAGCCCTTGGCTCGAACGACGCTTGCGGGCATCGTTTCCAAGGTAGCGACCAGTCGTTCAGGATGCATCGGACGCCGCTGTCGGTACATGAACGACTCGACCCCGTACTCCTCGGGCGGATGTACGTGATCGTCAGATCCGTGGTCATGACTGTGATTGGCGTCACTCTCGTGGTCGTCATCTGCATCAGTCGCGTGTGCTCTGTGGTGTTCGAGTGCCCGTTTCCAGCTCGGCGACTCGGAGACGGCTTCGACATCGAAACGATCCGTATCGAGCACGTCTTGGGGCCTGACCTGTCCGAACGAACTCGTGAGCACCGTGGACTCGGGCTGTAACGTTTTGAGCGTCTTGACCACGTAGTCCAGTTCCGTGTCAGTAACGAGATCCGTCTTGTTGATGACGAGCGTGTCACAGAATTCGACGCCTTCGACGATGAGATCCGAGAGCGGTCGTGTACCGTTCTCAGTTTTAGTACGTCGGGACACCTCCCCCCCACTAAACACGTTGTAGAACTGCCGTGCGTTGACGACAGTAGTGACGCTGCTGAGGTCATAGAAGGTCGAAGCGTGGCTCTGAACAAACTGCCGGGCAACCGGTGCGGGCTCGGATATTCCCGACGGTTCGACGAGGAGATAGTCGAACTCTTCTTGCAGTGCGAGGTCAATGAGTGCCTGTTCGAAGGCTCCCTGGATTCCGCAGCAGATGCAGCCGTTCGAGAGTTCGACGACCTCCTTTTGATCATCGATGCGCCGCTCAATGAGATCCGCATCGACGTTCACCTCTCCCATTTCGTTAATAATAACCGCCGTATCGTAGTCGTGCTCACCGGAGAGGACGTGATTGAGCAGCGTGGTCTTGCCGGCACCGAGCGTTCCGGAAAGTACCGTAACTGGAACTCCCATTGCTACGCTCAGTCGTCCGCAAGCGCCAACTCTCGCTGGTCTTCAAGACTGAACGGATCGGGATACGTATTCCAATCGTCATCCATCTCGGCATCGCTCAGGAGACAGTCTTCGAGCCACGCTTCCAACTCCGCAGCCTCGAAGTCACGACCGATGAAGACGAGTTGGGCACCACGGTCACCCCACTGGTCGTCCCAATCGTCTTCGAGCCCCGGAACGGCTTGGAAATAGCGCTGCTGTTGCTGTGCCGGAAGGTTCGCGATCCACTGGCCTTTCGGGCCTGCCCGGACCGATTGACCGGCTTTGTCAAGCCCCATAGCGACATCTTCGCGACCGGCCGACCAGAAGAAGCCCTTTGCGCGAATGACTGCCGAGGGGAGGTGTCGGAGCAACTTCTCGAATCGCTCCGGGTGGAACGGGCGACCGGCGCGGAAGACGAACGATTCGACCCCGTGTTCCGCTGCCGCATCGTCGTGATGGTGGCCTTCCTGCAGTTCGTGTTTCCAGCCAGCGGAGTTCTGTGCCTCCTCAAAGTCGAATCGACCCGTATCGAGGATCTCCGCGGGGTCGACGCTGCCGAACTCGGTACGGATGATCTTTGCACGCGGCTGGAGGACCTTGAGTACCGCTTCGATCTCATCGAGTTCGTCGTCGGGAACGAGATCACACTTGTTGAGCAGGAGCACGTCGCAGAACTCGATCTGATCGAGCAGCACCTCTTCGGGGATACGATCGGTTCCCGCGGCCGGGTCGTCGCTTGTAAGCGTCTTCCCCGAATCGAACCCTTGGTACATCGCGTGTGCGTCGACGACCGAGACCATCGTATCGAGATGGTAGTCTCCAGTCGGGTCGTACTCTGCGTGATCGAAACCGAGCGCAAACGTCTGGGCGACCGGGATAGGCTCGGATATCCCTGAGGATTCCACGAGCAGATAATCGAACTCGCGATTCTCGACGAGTGCACCGACGGCTTCGAGCATGTCGCCACGGAGCCGACAACAAATGCACCCGTTTGATAGCTCGATGATCTCCTCGTCGGCCTGGGACAGCTCCGACTGCCGTTCGACGTGATCGGCGTCGATATTTACTTCACCCATATCGTTTACGAGGACAGCGACCTCGTAGCCGTGGTCTTCGGTCAACAGGTGATTGAGCGTGGTCGTCTTGCCGGCACCGAGCGCACCCGAGAGGACAGTGACTGGAATAGTCTGACTCATCAGTTAGTGTTATGAACTACAAGGACAAAATTGTTTGTTATTACGAAATCTCTTGCGAGTCATAATAAAACATATCCCGCTGGGGGCCGATCAATGCTATATGCCAGTCGTTAGCGTCTCAATGCCGGAATCACTGTTACAAGAACTCGACCAGTTCATCGATGATCACGGATATAGTGGTCGAAGTGAGGCGGTTAGGGAGGGCACGCGTGGATTGCTCGGAGAGTTCGACGACGTGGAGTATGAGGATCAAGAAATCATCTGTATCATCACAACGATGTTCGACCATCACTCGGGTGCGGAGGCAACGCTCTCGGAGCTTCGCCATGCGAACCATGACCTCGTCACATCGAACGTTCACAGCCATGCGGGGAGTGCCTGTCTTGAGCTGTTCGTCGTCGAAGGACGTGTGGAGGAGATCAGCTCATACGTCTCCCGCCTCCGTGCCATTGATGGCGTTCAGACCGTCGAATATTCGGTCCTCACGGCGGACCACTCCGTGCTGGCCTAGGGGGAGCCGCTGTGTGTTCAGGACGATATTACTGGTTCTCAAGGCATACGGGCCAGCACGTGACCGTCATGATAGGTGCAGTTACACCCATAATACGCCGTCAGATGACCGGCATTCTCGAACATATTCATAACCGTATCCGCCTGTGATCGGTCCATGACCTCGACGTTGACGACGGATCGTCGTCGTGTTTCAAGGGCATCAAGCGCGGCATCAGGTTCCAACCGGTCGGGCTGAAGCGCTTCGATGAGGACCGCTTCGACGGTCCGGTCTTCGAGCGTGGGAATCTCATCAGCCTCCATCGCTCGGGGGATAGCCGCGTCTTCATACACGTATTCAGCCACTTCCGGACCATCGAATGCCCGGATCAGTTCACGATCCGCCTGCCGCATACGTGTCACGATCAAAAAGAGATCAGTGTCGTATCCGGTGGCGATCTCCTCGTAGGCTGACACGGTATCGAGCGTATCAGGAGTAACGACGACGAAAGCGGTATCCAGCGAACCGACACATCGATCGAACGGCTCCGGCCCGGCGTCTGCGTCGACGACCGTCCACTCAATATCGAGTCCGGAGCGGTCTGGGGTCCCTCGATCCGACTCGCTGTCGACGAACGCTTCAGCTGATCCCAACACCGATACATGCGTCCGATCTGCAAGCCGATCCGCGACCAACGTGGCAACAGTCGTCTTGCCGCTGCGGTGCGCGCCAAAAAAGCCGATTCGTCGCACTGATTCGTCCGTGGCTGATCGTCGATCAAGGGGGTGTAGTTCCATCTAGCGTTAACAACTACACCGCCCTTGTTAATAATTCTTGCTTTCAACTTGATAAGACCGTACCAAGGATTGAGGCCTTGTCGATGATCGCCGGAGGGACAACACGCCGTCACGGCAAACGGAACGGGCGCTTTCGGATCAGTGCATCGATATCGTCGGGACCGATCGATTGGAAACGACGATCGCAAGAACGTAGATACCGATCGCGATCATCACGATCGACCCGCCGGGAGGAAGGGACGCAACGACGGAAAACACAAGCCCGATGAAGGCGGAGATCTGTCCGAAAATAATCGCGAGCACCACCGTCTCGCGGAAACTGACTCCGATTTGGGAGGCCGCGGCTGCCGGCACGACAAGCATCGCTGCGACAAGGATCACCCCGAGGATCTGCATCGCCCCCACTACCACGACGGCCGTCATCACCACGAGAAGGGTAGTGTATCGTGTGACCGGAAGTCCGGCCACCCGTGCGGCCTCCTCATCGAAGGTGATGAAGACGAACTGCTTGAAATAGACGGCGACGATGACGGCGACCAACACGCTGATCAGGGCGATCAACCGCGCTCCCTGTGTAGTCACAATGGCCAGACTCCCGAAGAGAAAGCCCTCGATATCTATCGATATCGGCGCGAAGTCGCGACTCCAACTGATAAGTAGCGTCCCCATCGCGAAGCTTCCCGACAGAACGATCGCAATTGGGACGTCCCCATAGCTATCCGAATGTTGACTCAACCATTGCAACCCGAGTGCCCCGAGTGCGCTCACGACCAGCGCGACGAACAGGAGTCCACCCTGTGAACCGAGATCCACGAACACCAAACTTCCCGCCCAGCCGGTGAACGCGACAACCAAGACGCCGGCGGCAACGCCGGCAAACGCCGTATGTGCGAGCGTCTCACCGATCAGGGCCATCTGTTGGTGGATCAGGAACGTCCCAAGAATGGGAGCCACAAACCCGATAAGCAGACCGGCCGCGAGGGCACGCCACGTGCTCCCGAAGCTGAAAACGATAGTCCCAAACCAGAAGTCAAGCCACTGTCCGACGATGAGATACTGATCATAGAGTATCGACATCCCCCCAATCGATCCTCGCAGCCACTCCGCGAGGAGAAAAAGCACCATTACCGCGGTCAACAACCCAAATAGACCTCCCGCGACAGCCTCAACCCTGCCACGAAACCGACCGGTACGCCTGTCTGTCGCTGTAGCGACACCATCCGTGTCGACAGTACCCGTGTCGCTATTCGTGCCGGTGGTAACGGTACCACCGTCCGCGCCGACTGGCTCGTCGCTACTCATGGGTGATCATGGTGGAGAATCCCATGGTGCTTGCCGTATGCCTCGGTCAGGGCGTCGCTTTCGAGGAATGTGGCCGATTCACCGTGATAATGAAGCGTCTGGTTGATACACGCCACGGTGTCTACGTGGGTCGTGATGATGTCAAGGTCGTGCTCAATAAGGACGATGGTGATACCCTCCTCGTTTAGTTCCGAGAGCAACCCGTAGAACGCTTCTCTGGAACTCGCATCGACGCCGACGGTCGGCTCATCAAGCGCCAATAGATCCGCTTCGGAGGCGAGCGCACGGGCGATGAACGCCCGCTGGCGCTGCCCACCTGAAAGACGGTCGATCCGGTGCCCTGCGAGGCCGGCGATGTCGACCCGTTCCAGCGCGTCGTCGATAATCCGGCGATCGGACGATCGTAACCCCCGGCGACCCCGGTGGGCGTAGCGACCCATCTCGACGACCTCCTCGACCGTTATCGGCATCGCGACATCCGTGTCCGTCGACCGTTGGGACACGTATCCGATTCGCTCGCCACCGGAAAACGTGGCGGTTGGCTCCCCAAACAGTTGGACGGTTCCACGGTCCGGCTGTATCAGCCCAAGCATCAATTTCAGTAGGGTAGTCTTGCCGGAGCCGTTCGGTCCGATGAGGCCGATGTACTGGCCCTCATCGATCGTCAGGCTTACATTTTTAAGCGCAAGCTCGGTGTCGTAACCGAACCAGACGTCCTCCACGTCGACGACGGTCGTCATTTCGAACCAGTACGAAACCCTAGCGGACAGCGGTCCCCGTTGGGAGTGTGAATGAGCGTGATCATTCTGCTTTGAGCGCTTGACGGAGCGATGGGAGGTTGATCTCTTCCATCTGTTCGACCCAACCGTAGCCTTCCGCTTCCCAGCTTGGTGTCGTCCCCTCTGCTGGACTCAACGGTAACGCCTCTTCGGCGCTCGTTTCCTCAAGGAGGACCGTCGCCGCTTGGGGGATATCCTCGTCCGGGTTCGGTGCCTCGAACGGATCGAAGAGTATGGTATCGATGTCGTGTTCCTCGATGGTTTGCCCCAGCTGAGAGATATCCTCAAGCGATTCGGCGGCGTCAGGGGTAATCCCAACCGGCGTTTGGAGTTCGAATCCGTATCGGTCTTCGATGTACTGAAACGAGTCGTGCGCGACGTAGATGGCGACATCCAGTTCCGCGTCCGCCGCGAGTTCCTCGAAGCCTTGATCCACTCGATCGAGTGCCTCGATATATTCCTCGGCGTTCTCACGGAACGTGTCCTCGGCATCCGGCATCACTGTCGCAAACTCGTCGGCGAGCAGATCCACTATCGACTGGGCGTGAACTGGGTCGACCCAGATGTGCGGATCATAAAACGCGTCTACCTCGATATCGTCCGGCTCAGCGACTGTCAGTGTAGTAGGGTCCTCAGCAGTATCGAATACGACTTCATCATCGGCACGGAGTTCAAACACGATGAGTGTCTGACCGGGATCTATTCCAGTGAACTCGATGTCTTGCCCGTCGGCATCGATCTCAACAATTCCATCGGGTGCCCCGTCGTCGAGTCGAGCATCGACCTGGAACTGTTCGTCCTCACCAAGCGGTGGCACGTTTCCATCGGTGTCTTCGACATTGACCGACAGCGCCTGGGTTCCATCGAGCGGGACATCGGGAACGCCGCCGTGCCAGTGATCATCGTGCCACCAGGCGGCGACGTCATCGCCGGGGATCAGTTCGAACTCACCGACTTCGAAGGTCGCCGGATCGAAGTCCACATCGCTATCGGGTGCTGGGAGCAGCTCCTCGCCGCCGGCAAACGAGAGCAACTCCGACTCGGAGACCGCACCCATGGCGTCAATGAGGGTTATTTCCAAGTCATCGTCGCTATCGAAGTCTTCGGCGACGTCGACAGCCCACTGGAATTCCGGCGTCTGTAAGTACAGGAAGACATCGTTCTGGGCAATCTCGGGAACGATGTCCCCGTCCGGGTCCCAGCCATGTCCCATTTCGCCGACTTCGACGGGCGTGTCGAACGCCATCACGTCCCCAGCGACTTGGTTACCCCAGTCTTGTAGGGTCAGGAACGCAGCTGATCCGGTGTGGTTGCCGTCTCCGCCGACATCTGTTGGACTGTCCAAGCATCCACCGATGGCCGAGGATGCAGCCACAGCACCTCCAGTGGCCAGTAATTTCCGACGCGTCAGTTTCATTGTAGTATGTTTCGAGCGGGGGGTTGCTTACTGCACGGTGCGATCGTCGTTTGTGCGTGATCACCTTACTCGACGGTAACGTCGATCGGGGAGGTTTCGAAGTCCGCGTGGTCATCGTGCCAGAGCTGGAAGACCACCTCGGTCTCACCCTCCTCTTCGCCAATGATGTGGACGTGGTCGCCGTGGTAGTCGAACTCGACGATCTCGTCCGCGTCGTCTTCGAGCCGGACTCGAAGCTCGTACTCGCCGTTGAGTTCCGCCTCATTCCCGCCGTCGTCGGTGAATACCGCTCCCAGCGAGACGTTATCGTCGACCGGAACGGTTGGCAGTTCGCCGTGCCAGTGGTCGTCGTGCCAGTCGGCGACCTCCTCGTGTGGGTCGGGTGCCCTGTCGAGGATTTCGACGTCCGAGACGTGGTGGGCGTCGAACGACTCGCGCTCCTCGTCATCCGCTTCCCCGACTTGGACGGCAAGCGGTTCACTCTGGTAGTCGGCATGGTCGTCGTGCCACACCTGGAAGACCACCTCGGTCAGCCCCTCCTGTTCACCGATGACGTGGATGTGATCGCCGTGGAAGTCGAACGATACCACGTCTTCGTCGGCCCCGGAGGCCACCGCCGCTTGGAACTCGTAGTCGTCCCACAGTTCGATCTCGTTCCCGTCCTCATCGAATGCCTCAGCACCGATGGAGAGGTTGTCGCCCTCGGGAACCGTCGGGAAGTCACCGGAACCATGCCAATGGTCTCCGTGCATATAGGAGATCTCTTCGTGTGGATCGTGGGCTCGATCCAACAGCTGGAACTCGTAAATATCTAATTCGTTGATATACCCATCTGCATCGTCGTGATCGTGGTCATCATGATCGTGATCATCGTGACTGTGATCGTCGTCTTCGGGCTCTGGATCTGCCTCGTCAGTACACCCGGCCAAGGCCGAGATCGTAAGCACTCCAGCACCGCTCAGGATGAGTTCACGTCGTGTTCGGGCCATACCGATATAATGGAGTGCCCAAATAAAACAGTTATTATCTTTGTGTGGCTTTTTACTAATTTTGAATATCTACTGGTTAAGTATTACTAACGTTGCTTCAACAGTTTCTCTGCTTGAGGTGCTCATACAGGAGTCCTCTGAGAGTTCGGGAAGCGGCCTATGTGAACTCCATCGGACCCAGCAATAGATGTCTGAGAGCGTCGCACGCAGGGATCGACAGCCAACACTCCACCTTCCACGTTCGCTTCACCGACACTTCTCCAAGGCACGAAACGAGCCTTCATTGGCACGGATCCAGGCGTCCGTCCGCTGTGGAGCCACGGCAGTCGGCGCAAATAACGTGCATATCTCGATGTCGTCTCGATATCGCATGATCCCAAGCAGTGTTGACCTAGGGCGTTCTCGTGGATCGATAGTGGATTCCGTCAGCGAAGGGGTCGTATCAGTCATTGTGCGACCGTGTTGGAGTGTTTCCGTACGCTGTCGACTCAGTGTGCCACCTCGGATCGGCGACCCTCCTTGCTCGTCTCATCGGACGTGGAACGATGACGACACCTGATAGCCGCGGAGATCCGATCGCCTGCTCGCCGTGCACCGGGGATGTTTGAAGCGTACGGACCGACGGATCCGAGCGCAAGCGCCCCGGTGACGTACAACGGAACGGATCGATCGGTGTCGGTTTGCCACGCGAGTGTCCCATCATTAAGGACCGGCATCCCCCGATAGCCCCGTTCTAGATCGAGTGTTTCAGCGACCTGCTCGACGAACGGATGGTCGAATACCGATTCGAAGCCGGTCGCGAGGACGACCTGATCGCCGATGAGTTGTAACCCGCAATCGAGCGAGAGCTGAATACGCCCGTCTCGCGCCGTCGCCGACTCGACCGCTCCCTGTGTCAGCGTGAGGGTGCTGTCAGCTTCGCGTTTCTCGAACTCGGCGTAGAAATACGGCGGCACGGTCGCGGTATTCCGTGCCTCTCTGATAACCTCGAACCGATCCCTCGATCCCGGCGGATGGACGTGGAGCTCATCTTGGACGTACGACCAGTTGATCCACGGGGGGGCCGCCTCCGAGACCTCCCACCTGAGCGGGTGACGCGAGAGAAGCACGACCTGTTGCGTCTCACTGAGGTGACAGGCGAGCTGTGCGGCTGTGATCCCGCCACCAACCACGATGGTCCGGTCGGCATCCGGATCGGGAGTAAATCCGTTCCAGACGTGATCGATACCGTCGACGTTGGTCGCCCAGTCCGGACACCGATACCGACCGCCGTGGCCGATCGCTATCACACAACGGTCCGTCTCGACCGGGCCGGCAGTCGTCTCAAGCCGAAGCCCCTGCGTTTCAGGCCGTTCATGAATTTCCTCCACCGCCGCTTGATAGTGAAGCGATTCGAGGTCGTTCCGTTCGATGACGTAATCCGAGTGGTCTAAAAAGAGATCGAGTGACGGTCGTGCGGGGTAGTTGACCGTCGGGACGAGTTCGTCTTCGCGTCCGTTCGCTTTGGCGAAGCTTTCGAGCCCGAACGGTTCGATCCCGATGTGATGGACAAACGTCGATCGGAGACTGTTCATGCCACAGGTAGTCGCCCGCGCACGAAACGAGGCTAAGAGTCGCTCATGGGGATCGATTATGCACACATCCGATCTATCGATGGGCGTCTCATCAAGCAGGCGTTGGACGAGATGCGTTCCATGAATGCCTCCGCCGATGATCGTGCAGCCGAACATCCGAGGTGAGCTTTGTGTCCTCATGGGCTCTGTCGAGTGAGTGTCTGAATTCAGCCATCACAAATTAATAAAGTCTTTGATAAAGATAATAAGATATAACAGGTACAAGCCCGTATTTGCTAACACATGCCCGGAGAGACCACACCCGTGACAGTGCTGTCGGGGACCCTTGGTGCCGGAAAAACGACGACTCTCAACCATCTCTTGCGCGAAAGCGGCGAGTTGGATCTCGCCGTCCTCGTCAACGACATGGGCGAGGTGAACGTCGATGCGGGCCTCGTCGCTGAATCATCGGACATCTCCGCCGAAGATGAAGAGCTGATCGAACTCTCGAACGGTTGCATCTGCTGTGAACTCCGCGGTGACCTGCTGGACGCGATCGGCGGACTCACGCGGGATCGGGAGTTCGACGCCATTATCGTCGAGTCGACGGGCGTCGCCGAACCCCTCCCGGTCGCACAGACGCTCACGCTCGGGTTCGATCAGTCAGACCTCGACCCGACGGAGTTCTACGAGGAGACGGGGGTCGAACCGCTCGAAAACTGTCATCTCGACACGACGGTGACGGTCGTCGACGCCCACCAGTTTCAGGAGGCGATGGAGTCGGACGAGATCCTCGACGACGATGGGACTGAAAAACACCTCGGCGACCTTCTCGTCGAACAGGTGGAGTTCTGTGACATCCTCCTCCTGAATAAATGCGACCTGATCGACGAGGCAACCCTGAATGAGATCGAGGCGACGCTGGAGATCCTCCAGCCCAGAGCCGAGATCATCCGGACGACCCACGGCCGCGTCGACCCCGATGACGTGATAGCCACCGGTCGATTCGACTTCGAGGAGGCGAGCCAGTCGGCCGGCTGGATACAGGAATTGAGAGAGCCCCACGCGTCGGCCGAGGAGGAACACGGCGTCACCTCGTTCGTCTTCGAGGCCCGCCGACCCTTCCACCCCGAGCGGTTCGCCGAGCTGCTCGATGCGTTCCCGAAGCCTGTGGTCCGATCGAAGGGCCACTTCTGGCTCGCCGGGCGTGAGGAGCGAGCCCTCATGCTGAACGTCGCCGGTCAATCGATCCGTGTCGCCCCCGCGGGTAAGTGGATCGCAACGCTCCCACCCGAAGAGCGCGAGGAGCACTTCGAGGCGTATCCCGATCTCAAAGAGCTGTGGGATGATGAATGGGGCGACCGCGGCAGCCAGTTGGTGTTGATCGGCACCGAGATGGACCACGACTCGGTCCGTGATCACCTCGAACTGTGCCTACTTACCGAGGAGGAGATGGAGGCCGACTGGAACACGTTCGACGACCGGTTCCCCACGTTCGAGGAGCCCGAGGCGATCGAGGATGCGGAGGCAGGTGAGCACGATGGACAAGAGGAGATCGGTCTCGCAGATTGATGCGCAAAGGCTCGAACGACCGGATGACAAACGCGGACGCGTCACGGAAAAGCGAACAGGCGGCCTCGATGTGTCTCGCGATCGTCGAAGCGAGGGAGTCGGGCCCTGACCTATGTACAATCTACTCGACTGCGTCCGAAGACTCGCTCGTGACGACATGGATATCGGCTCACGAGGGGTCCTACTGCGCACTTGAAGAGGCCCAATAACCACCACCCCTGAATATACAATGTCAACCACATTCCAAACGGCAGTTAGAAAGAACGTTTCACGAACGCAACGCTACGAGGCGATCGACACGCTCGTCCGGGAACGCGAGACGACGAACCTTGCCGTACTCGTCCGTATGGACGGCCTGCGGGGAGAGTTCCGTCGCCACGCACTCAACGGGCTCGGCGACTGTAACGCGGCGACCGTTCTCAACGATCTCGCCGGAGGCACTTCGATTGAACCGACGCTGCGGCGCAGAGCGAAGTGGCTTGCGTGACCGACAATTTCGAAGAGGACACGAACAAGTCTCACGGTACTGACACGCATGGTGGACGGACCGGGAATCAACGCGTCTGCAGGGACACGGGCCGGAAGCAAGGCCTGGTCGGCAAGTACGATATTTGGCTGTGTCGGCAGTCGTTTCGAGAGATGGCTCGTGAAATTGGTTTTCGAAAGTATGATTGATGGGTGAAATACCACTGAACATCTGATCCTGGTACTTTACCTCGTTCCGTTTATACACAGGGACTGGATTTCGGGTTGAACTACTGGCTTGTTAGGATGGCAGATAGGAAGCGAGACCCCGAAATCCAAGCCTGGGAGAACAATTTAGGTTCAATGATCAACCCCACATTAACCAACACTCAGTGCACGTCTCCAATTTTGTTGGTTAACATTAGCTCATAGATTCCGGAAAACGTCCCGGAAGCCGATGGCGACGAACAATAAGCCTGGATATGGCTTCGAGAATTCTTTTTGAACCCATCTGCTGAAACCCGGAAGTAACACGCCATCGCTTATTCAATTCGGATGTCCAGTGGAATATTGAACAATAAATGCCGTTCACCACCGATTTCCTAGACGACGGCCGTATTCTGGAGTGGAAGGCTACTCCCGACGGTGCTGTCGCGATCGAACTCGATGACTACAACCCCCGCTTCTACGTCGCCAGTCGTGATCCCAACACCGACCTCGATCTCACGACACTCCAGTCGATGTACGCCCAGCACCCGGATGTCGTTGCGACCGAGATGGTTTCACGGAGGCCCAGCTTTCGACGGGATGAAGAGGCCGTTCTCGCGGTTGATGTCGCCCACATCGACCGCGTCACTCCACTCGCTCGGCAAGCGCGCCAGCTGTCGGAGTATCCAGCCGGAGATCTCGCCTGTTTCAACGTCGACTTCTCGCGGGAATTCCGGTACTGTCTGGAGACCGGTATCGATCCGACGCCGGCGAGCGAGCTGTCGACGCTCCAGCTCGACGTCCCGGTGACTGAAACGAGCAACGACATCTACGGGGAGCTGGCCGTAGCCGGCGACACCGTCACCGGCTCGACAACAGATATCCTGACCGCCGTCCAAGAGGCGCTCGACGCACATGATCCGGATTTATTAGTCTGCTCAACCAGCGAGATCGTCCCGACGCTGTACGAGATGGCGACGAACACCAGCGTTGACGACTTCTCGCTAAGCCGGTGGTCTGACATCGATTACCAGCAACTAGCGAGCCGGTCGACGTACTCGAGCTACGGCCGCGTCGGCCACTCGCCGGCGCGGTACAACGTCCCCGGCCGGGCGATCATCGACGAGTCGAACACGTTCTTCTACGGGGAGACGAACCTCGACGGCGTCCTCGACCTCGTGTCGCGGTCGAAAAAGCCCGTCCAGGAGCTCGCGTGGGCGTCGATCGGGAACGTTCTCACCGCCATCCAGATTTGCGAGGCCCACGACCGCGGTGTCCTCGTCCCGTGGAACTCCTGGCGCCACGAGTTCTACAAGCCGATGGGGACGCTCCACGACGCCGACCGCGGCGGCTTCATCTTCGCACCCGAGGTCGGCCTCCACGAGAACGTCCACGAACTCGACTTCTCCTCGTTGTACCCGAACATCATCTGTACCCGGAACGTCTCGCCGGACGTCATCCGGTGTAGCTGCCACAGCGACCGCGACGACGTCCCCGACCTCGGATACTCGATCTGCGACGACCGGGGCTACCTCGTCGACGTGCTACAGCCGATCATCGACGCTCGCGACGAGATCAAGGCGGCCATCCGTCGCGAGAAGGAACGGGACGACCCCGACGAGGACCGACTGGCGGAACTCGAGGGGCGGTCGGGAGCGCTGAAGTGGATCCTCGTCGCCTGCTTCGGGTATCAGGGTTTCAGCAACGCGAAGTTCGGCCGCATCGAGTGCCACGATGCAATTAACGCGTTCGCTCGCGAGATCCTACTAACGGCGAAACAGCGGCTGGAGGCCGGCGGCTGGCGCGTCGTCCACGGCATCGTTGACTCCATCTGGGTGACTCCGGACCCTGACGTCGACGACGAGGACCGCGAAGACCTCAAAGCACTCGCAACGGCAATCACAGAAGAGGTCGAGATCCAGCTCGAACACGAAGCCCACTACGACTGGGTGGCGTTCGTGCCGCAGCGCGAGAGCGACGCCGGCGCGTTGACGAAGTACTTCGGGAAGGTCGCTGGCGACGACGATTTCAAGATACGCGGTATCGAAGCTCGGCAGCGCTCGACCCCACCATTCATCGAGGACGTCCAGCGGGACTGTCTCGAACGGCTCGACGCGACTCGATCTCCGGACGGTGTACTCGACTGTCTTCAGGACGCAATCAAGCGCCTCCACGCTGGAACGGTGCCGGTCGAGCAGCTCGTCGAACGGAATCGTGTCTCCAAGCCGCTGGAAGGGTACACGCAGAACACCCAGAACGTGGCGGCGCTGAAGCGGGCTCGGGCTCAGGACCTCGCCATCCATCCGGGACAGGACATCGAGTACGTGGTCGTCGACGACAAGAAGAGTTCGCCAGAGCGGGTCGCGTTGGCCCACGAAGAGATAAAGTCGTACGATGCGTCGTACTACGAACCGCAACTCGTCAGAGCTGTCGAGAGTGTGCTGGCACCGCTTGGCTGGGATCGGACGGAGATTCGTCGAGAACTCACGGAGACGCGGGTCCGGGAGTTGACGGCCTACACGAACACAAACTCGAAGTAGATAATCGAAAAAATATATCGCGGGTTGGGCTCCTCTCTAAAGGACTCATACTTTGAGATTTTGGCACCTTGGCTGGAGGGGTCGGGCGCAAGAGCAATAATATTAAAAGTCTTCGCTCAGCTTCACTCGAAATGGCTCTAGTAAGCGTAAAGCCGCTCATGGGGGTTGTTTATACACCCCGTCAAATGGGTATATATGGGACTTGGCGACCTCGTAGACTTCGACCCGTGGGACGAACCGGACGAAGAAGACTATCGTGCGGTAGACGAGAACCTCTTGACAACACTACTTGTGAGTCAGGTTGACGGTCTTCGTCCGGTTGAGGCATCAGTTGAGTTCACCGACATCCGGCAAACTGCCCGGTGGTACTTAGCGTTCGAAATCGATGGATGGGAATCACGACGTCGGAAGTTCGCGCAGAAAAAAGTCGCTCAGCAGAGCGCTAAGAAGCTCTCGGCGGTTCAGGGTAAAGTCCGGGATGTCTATGCGGCCAAGGCTGGCCGAAAGTCAGCTCAAGAGCTATTCGAAGAGGATCTCGAGGCCATAGAACAGGCTTATCAGAGTCACCTTAACGCCCAATAGCACAACTATGTCCACAGATACCAGCCGAGGATCCAAGGAACGGGCTCATCGCGAGGCACAAGAGCGAGATCTTCGTGAGTACTTCAGTCGTGGAGAGATGATCGAAGTTTACATCCAGACACCAACAAGTGAAAACGGTGGAGAAGAAGCCGTCGCAGTCTACTCGCGTAATCCAGTCCAAGATGCACGCGTGTTCATCGATCCGGGTCCGCACAAGCTTCATCGAGGCTGCTGCGTACGGTGCCGGATTCGCTACTGTGCCAACAATTTCCTGAAAGCGCTTGCTGTCTACCGGGTTGACTAGTTCAGCTCAATTTCGATAACTCACCTACCGATTCAGCTGCTGAAGAAATACCCACAGATTGATCTCGGAATTGACGGCGTTCGCGAACACGGAGAGCGATTAACCAACACAAGACCCGTTTGGAGTGGGTTTGTTGGTTAACCACGGCCCCCACGAAGTCTAACCCCCACACCCCGTGTGCGAGATGAAATCAGGAAAACGGCGGGAGGGGGTGATCGAGAAGAGAGACCTCGAGACACCTGAAATCCACGATATCACGGAGAAGAGGACGCAGAGATAACGATATCGGAATGAGCTATGTTACAGGGAAACCTTTACATAGCTACTCTGTCAACCAGAGCCGTATTGGAACTAGGGTCGGTCGAAACGAAACGATACGTTTCGTGACACAACCGAACTCGTCCGTGGCGTTACTCCCCTGTGATCTGGGCGTTATCATCTGTTTTACGTCTTCTCGTGGGCTCTCTGGACAAATCCCGTGTTCCTTGATTGATTCGTTCCCGCCTACCCTCTCGTCAATTTCATATCGCACACGGGGTGTGGGGGTAACCCCCTGGCGAGATATCGTCCCACACGGGATTGTCGAGAGATATGCTCGGTACTATTCGGATTGAGATCACGTCTGATGTTTCATCTTGCAGACGGGGGGTGCCTCCGCCGAGGTCTTCTGCACCGCCTCGGCATCGACGGCTGTTCGATGAGTTTTCCGTGAATTCATATCGCACACGGGGGGCTATTACACCTAATTGACTTCGCCCGCGGTCACGGAGTTATACCGACACCCTCCTCCTATATCCTCTCTATCGACCGAATTCGACTGATTTAACCTCGCACACGGTACCCATATTTATTTATAGTTTCGACCTAACTGCGAAAACATGGCTGACGGCGACGATCAACAATCCCTCTCACAATCTATCAAAGGCCGTCTTCAGGAGGGCGTTCAGAACTCTGTTTTTCAAGATAAAGGACTTCTCGACCCGGATGCCGTCATCGACGAGGATCGAATTGTTGGTCGTGATGACCAGCTTGATGATATTATCACCTACCTGCGACCGACACTGCAGGGGAATCGTCCACCCAATATGCTCCTCTACGGGCCGTCGGGCACCGGGAAGTCACTCATCATCAATGCGGTCTGTCAGCAGGTCCTCGAACTCGCGAACTCGCAGGGAGATCGGTTTGGCGTCATCAAAATCAACTGCCAGACGATCAAATCGCACGACCGAGCTGTCTATCGCCTCGTGAAGAACGCGGCCGAAGAAGCGGGCGTTGATGTCGGCGTCCCCGAGAGCGGTATCTCGACTGATCAGAAGCTCGATCGGTTCTACGAGATTCTGAGCAACAACTTCGACTCGGTTATCATAATCCTCGACGAGGTCGATCTCCTGGTTGGTCGGCAACGCGATCCGAACGACGAGCCGGCGTATTCGAAACTGCTCTACCAGCTGTCTCGAGCGTCCCAGCTTGGTCGCATCGAGGGCCATGTATCCGTCGCCGCGCTCACGAACGACCCTCGATTTATGGAGGATATCGATGGGCGGGCGGAGAGTTCGTTTAATCCGCAGGACGTCGTCTTCCCCGACTACGACGCGAATCAACTGCAGTCGATTCTCGAACGTCGTCGCGACGCGTACCAGGACGATGTCCTCGAGGATGGAATCATTCCGCTCAGTGCTGCATTCGCTGCTCAGGATCACGGTGACGCGCGGAAGGCAATCGATCTGTTCCGGAAAGCGGGTGAAATCGCTGACCGGGGTGGAAAAGATACGGTTCGTGAAGAGCACGTTCGCGATGCCCAGAAGGAAGCCGAACGGGACCGGACGCTGACCCAGATGCAGGGCCTCTCGACGCAAAAGAAGCTCTCGCTCTACGCAACCGCGATCGTCCCCGTTTATTCGCAGCGCAACCTGAACGCTGTCCCCAGTACGGTTGCCTACCGAGTGTACCAGTACCTCACCGACCTCTTGGATGCCGATGAAAAATCGCGCGACTCCTATCTGCGATATATGAATGAAGCTGAGACCTACAATTTCGTCACGTCGGAGAAACGGGGGCGGGGGTACGGTAGTGGTGTCCACAAGGAATACACCTTTGTTGACGATCCGGAAGTGGTCGCCGAGACCCTCCAGACTGACTTCCGTCTCGAGGATGCTGAACACGAAGAGGATCTCGTCAAATCCGTTGTCAACGCGCAGATAGACGATTTCTTCGAGGGGAACTGACGCCAAGAATCCCCGACGCCCCCACCGAATTCATATCGCACACGGGGGGTGGTTCCGGGAAGTGTGTTGTTAGAATGACTAGATATGTCTGACAACAGTACGCAAGATTTCATTTCGCACACGGGGTGTCCCTCCCTTCGACTCATCAGTCAATTCATCTCTCACACGGGGTCCCCTTAGGAGAAGAGCGGATTCATTTCGCACACGGGGGGTGGCATTCCACCGCTATCTGCTAGTTCACTTCGGAGGTGAACTTCCGCTTAGTTCAGATGAACTTGTGTGGCTGTTCTGATTGACTATCAACCCGTTTCCGTTTTCTCCTCTCAATAATTAGTCACAGCTGTCGGAGCAGTATTTCAGTTCCCCAAAGCCGACGTAAGAGCGATAAATATCCACAATAGCCCCTATTTACACTTCGAACACGGGGTATGTAGATTTAGAACTTATCAGCGAATACACTCGTGACGAGGGGTGTGGTGTGGTCGGAGCGAACGCAATCAATCCGAAGAATACCTTCTCCCCTGTTACTTGTTCAAACCCGCATTTTCTGGCGGCTTTCACTCTTGACGAGGGGTGTGTAACTTCTCCCAATACCATTCAATGACCTCGATTTTTGGGAATCGGGGCCAAGCCCTCTCCCAATTCACTTCGCACATGGGGTGTTGACGCGTACAGTCAAACTGTATTTTTTGCTACGACTGAATGTCCATCATCACTACTGATGAGATCGTTATCGAGAAACGACGGAAACACGGGGTGGGTGATCCGAGGTCGTCTTCTACTCCCAATAATCGACTTTGGCCGGGTGACGAAACGACGGAAACGTGGGGGGTGTGGTCCCCTCGATCGTGGCTGCGTTCCCTCCACCGACCTCCAGTTACGACGGAAACGTGGGGTGGGTATCTTTTCTCCGAGTGTTACCTGTTTGGACTGACCGGACCCATTCACACTGAGGGGTGTGGGGTGGGTTGAACCCATTCACACTCTGGGGGGTGTCCTCTGCTACGCTACTAATTGCGCTTGACAAACCTCCGGCTACGGTTCACCACCGTCTACTCGTCGGGACTGACGGGGCCTTTATACTGGGAACGCACTTTTTCGCCTTCTCGCCACTGCCAGTAGTAGTAGCGGTTGTCGTTAATCTCCTTGATCGTGATCGTGGCCTTCGCCGGGACATCGTCCGGCAGATCGTCGGGACGTTCTTCGATTTCGCTTTCATCTGAGTCCTCTTCGAGACGTGCCTCGCGAGCTTTGTGCTCAGCTAGCTCTTCAGCGTAGCGGGCAACGTGCTGGAGCTGCTCAGAAGAGGACTCGTTGAGCGTATTGACGAGGTCTGTCGGGAGTTCCGCCGGCGGCGTCGGTGGCTCGTAGGACATCAGCGGTCGCCTCGTGTTAACCAACAAAGGCCGCATCGGCATAGATTTGTTGGTTAATAAGATATCGCTCCGTCACGGCCTGAAGAGTATGAATAGCAAGCTATTCAAAAATAGCAACCCGGGAACGCTGCCGATGTCAAACCAACGGCAATCAATTACACCTCACCGAGGAGGAGGAGGAGGAGGTCGATAACTCAATTGGTGCTGTGAAACTCACGACTATTCTCTCTCTGACTCACGGTAGGAAACGTCGAGATCGAGATCGTCGTACATGCGATCGAGCATAGCGAGTGCTGACTGAAACGTCGCATAATGCTTCCGCATGAACTCTATCGTCTCGCGCCGAGAGATGACTGGATATCCTTCGACGTGGTCGGGGTTGAGCACCGAACGCTCGTTGAGGACGACTTGGAGAGGACCTTCAAACGAGTCCTCCGGTTGTCGCTCAAATCCTGTTGGGATTCCAAACCGTTCGAAAAAACGCTGCCAGGCGTCGATGTCCTTCTCAAGGACGGCAAGAAAGAGCGGGTAGTCTCCGGGCTCGCGACCAACCTGATAGCCCCCTTGGGTCCACACGTAGACGGCGTCCACCTGTGTAAAGGCGAAGGGCCAGTCACCGAACTGTGGGAGTACGTACGCCTCTTCGATGGACGGTGGATTCACGGCGGCACTCGTGGCCAGCAGGTCTCGTGCCGCCTTACGGACGCGATCGTCGGTCACGAACAGTCCATCATCATATCGAAGATACCCTGCATCCTCTAGTTGATTGACTGCTTGTCGAACCGTTTCGTAGGGGGTGTGGAGATGTTGGGCTACCGTTCGGATCGAATCTCCAGGATTGACTGCGAGCAACACTCTAACAGCAGTCTCATCAAACGGTTCGTACATCTAATAATTACCAATATTGTGGTAACAGTCAAATAGATTACTACACTTTCGGCTATGCCGTTCTGAACGGCCTATGCAATCCGTCTGACTGACTCAAGTCCCGAGACACCAGCCAGTCTGTCTCTGACCTCGTCCTCGCCAATCGCCGTAGCCCACCGGACCGTAATTTCGACGGTAATGAGTGTGGCCGACAGCTGTGGCTCGATACTATCCAGTTCGTCAATCGTGACGTCATCGATAGTTTCGGGCCGCGAGAGACGCTTCTCAGCGTCAGTGACGAGGTCCCCATCCGCGCCGCAGGGGATTCGAATCGTCACGACGGCAATTGTCGTCGATTCTGGGTCGGTGGTATTGGATACTGCCATACTATCATCTCCGTTGAGGCGCGTCTCACGGGCCAGATGTTCGACAACTGTACTCCGAATGCGCGAGGGACGGTTCGAACGCCCGTCTCGGACGTGGCACGACCGCGTGTTTCCGAACTCTACCACTCGCGCATCCTCAAACAAAAAATACGGACAGGGCTAGGTCGGCTCGAACGCCTCGATTTCATCGATGACCTGCTTCGGCTTCTCGGCATGTTCGATGAACGAGAGGACGTTCTCCGACCACCCCGAGATGTTGTAGACGTTCTCGTAGCCTTCTGGCGTCACCAGGTCGCCGTAGGCCGCGAGGTCGACGAGATACAGCGCGGTGTCCGAAGACACCGCGTCTCGATACGCATCGAACGCGTCTTTGACCGTCTGGGAATCGCGGGCCGTGAACGGCGTGTTGTCCCAGATCTGCATATCGGTGAAGACGACGATCCGTTCAACAGCATCCCCTCGGTCGTGGAGGTGCTTGATCGCCTTCCAGCCGTTCGTCGAGTTCCCGACGTCCTCGTCGATCGCCAACACCGCTGCTTGGCGCTGCAGGACTGGCGTGTCGACGTGCATCGGAACGGTCTGGAAGTCGTCGCCGAACCCGCCGACGTCAGCACCCTGGTCGGCCAGGATCGCACCGAACAACGCACCGATCTCCTTCAGTCGGAGCGTGCTGTTCGCGGACAGCGGCTGATCCATCGACCCTGACAGGTCGACCGCGACAAAGGTATCGCCGAATCCGCCAGGAACCGTCTCGACCGCGACATCAATTGCGTCTTCGAGCCACTGCTCGACCGTCGGTGCTTGGACATCCGCGTCTTCCAGCGCGGTGTAGGCCTGGTAGTACCGGAACGGGTACAGCGGCGCGTGTCGGACTGCCTCCAGGTCGAGGTGATCCACGACGGTGTCCTCCGGCACGCCGGCTTCGAGTATGTTCCGGAGGTTCCGGATCGACGCGAAGATGGGCAGCGTGTACTCGTCGTCCTCGATGAGCAGTTCCCAGGCGGCTTGGGTGTTGCCGCGCTCGGAAATAACTGTCTCCCACGTGTTCGGCGCCGGCAACGGGTCGACGTCGGGATAGTCGTCAAGGCCACCACGCATGAACCGCTCGAAGAGCGCTTCCTGCTCGGCGTCGACGGGCGTGGGGTGGACGCGGTTGAAGACGTCGTGCAGCGTCACCTCGCGCCGCGACAGGTCGTACTTGCCCAGCGTGTAGGCGTCGGCCATCTCAACCAGCGCGTCTTCGATCCCGCGTCGAAGCGGCCACGGCGCAGTCCCGCCGAACAGCTGGTCGTGGACCGCGAGGGCGGTCGCCGTCTCGTCCATCCGCTGGATGATCGCTGGTGCCCATTCACGGATGAGCGACTCGGGGGAGTCGTCCTTGAATCGGTCGTCGTTGGCTGCCAGTACGAGCAGGACCTGGGGGATGTCCCGCAGGTAGAGTTCCTGACGCGCGTACGCAGCGAGCTTCAGGACGAACTCCGGGTCCTCGTTTGCGGCGGCATCGAACTGGCGAACGACAGCAGCGAGCTGTTCGTCATCGGTCTCGTAGAACGAGCCCTCCAGCAGTTGGTTGATCGTGCGCTTGTACAGTGCGAGTCGGGGGTCGGCAGGCTCGAACGCTTCCCCACCTTCGTAGTTGGTGGTCCGCGTTGCCTCCGCGACCGTTTGCTTTGGCGTGTTGAATTCCA
>PWFE01000100.1 GCA_003554115.1 Haloferacaceae archaeon
CACTACAGTAGAGCCACATCTGTTAAGATCGCTTGGTTGGCCTATTTTTGTGGCTCTGAAACGGTCTCTTCTGGCGGCTGGCTTTCGCCGCTGGCTGTGTCGTCGACCACGTTTGGGAGACTAAACGTCGCGGTCGTCCCATCGTCACCGGTCTTGAAGCGAACACTGCCGCCGAGTGCTGTGCTTCCCCATTCGACCAGCCACAGCCCGATGCCGCTGCCATGTTCGAGATCTGTCTCTTCGCCCTCGTTGATTACATCCAGTTCGTGCGGCGGGATTCCTGGCCCGTTGTCACGGATGTCAAACCGAACTGTCTGGCGGTCGACCACGGCGTCGACTGTGACGGCCGGTTTGTTTGCGGTGTTGTGTTCCAACCCGTTTTCGATGAGGTTGCTGAACACACTGGCGAGCAGTTGTGGGTTCGTCTCGATCCGCAGCGTTCTTGCCACTCGGTTGTCGACTGTCCCACCGTGTTGGTCGGTCAGCGTCTCGGCCAACTCATCTATTAGGGGTTTGATCTCGACTGGCTCGGTGCCGAGTGTCTCTGCTTCGAGTGTCCGCTCGACTGTTCGGGCTTTTTCGCCTAACCCGAGTACGCCCGCAACGTTTCGTTCGGCGACAGTCAACATCTGTTTGCTCTCTTCGCTGTCGCTCTGTTCGCGAACGATTTCGAGATAGCCGCTGGCGACGTTGAGGTCATTCCGCAGATTGTGCCGAAGAATACGGTTGAGCACTGCCAGCCGCTGTTCGCGCTGGCGTTCGGTTGTGATGTCTTGGAGCGTCACCGAATGGCCAACCGGGTTGTCTCCGGAGTCGGTGATCGTCGAGACTGAAACCGCATACTCACGCGGCTGGCGGTCAGTCGGCTGTTGAATCCGCTGGTCGCTGTGGGCGAGATCGACTTCGGGCCAAACGTCGCCGATGGATTGGCCGAGCGCCTCAGTTCTGTCGACTCCCACCGTTTCGGCGGCTGTCCCATTGAGGTTGATAATTCGGGAGTCGTCGTCGACGATGAGCACACCGATTCCGAGATCGTCGATTGCAGTCCGGTCGCCGGCACGTCGGGCTGCGGGGGTGAGTTCGAACATGTTGCGCCGGAAAAACGCGTACATATCGAAGCCGAGATGGATCGGAAACAGCAACGGCGCGAAGTTGAGTTGTGGTGTTGGGCCCACTTGCAGTCCCCACAGCACCAACCCGATGGCAATCGGAATCGGCGACAGCGCGATGGCAATTGTCTGGCGACGGTACAGCGGCCCGTAGCTCGCAAAGGCGTCGACCAAGACGGCGATGCCAACGGTCGTCAGCACCATCGTACTCAGCAGGATGGCGTACACTAATGGCTCGTTGACGAGGTCGACGCCCGCGACACCGCCGACCTCGACGACGGTGTACTCACTCCAGACCAATCCGTGAAGCGGGTTCGTTGCGATAACAGCTGTCAAAAACAACTGTACAGCGACAATAACCCCCATAAGCCGCGAGTTAACGGCCCTTCTCCGCCCGGTGTATTCGAGTGCGAACGCCAGAAAGAACACGCCGCTAAAGTTGATGCCGACCCAGATCGGGATCTCGAAGAGAAATCGGAGTGTGGGATCGAACACCAAGAGGGCTGTCCCGTACGAGATTGTCCAAATCGTGACACAGCCGATAACGCCCATGAAGTACATCGCACCCGTCTCCTTGCGGTAGGGCCAGAGATACCCCAGAAAGAACACCGACAGCACTCCCGCGACAAACGAACCGATTGCCAGCCACGGAAGCGATGCTACCATTGGCTGAACGATATCACACTCTTAAATAAACTGTGTGGACTGGATTTCAGGCCTGATAACTGTTCAGGCCGGTGGTTCGGCCGGACTGCCGAGCCGATTAACATTAGTCCCCCCGGCGTCTTTCGCCGACTAATGCCAGACGGAGAGTACGATCCAGACGCTGTCGAGCCCAAATGGCAGTCCCACTGGGTCGACGCCGAAACCTACGCTTACCCTGAGGAGTCGACCGATCCGAACACCACCTTTGCGATCGACACCCCGCCGCCAACGGTCTCCGGCAATCTCCACTGGGGCCACGTCTACGGCACCATTTTGCAGGATATCGTCGCGCGCTTCGAGCGCATGCGCGGCAACGACGTGTTCTATCCGTTTGGTTACGACGACAACGGCATTGCCTCCGAGCGACTGACTGAATCTGAACTCGACATCCGCCACCAAGAGTTCGAACGCTACGAGTTCCAGCAGAAATGTCGAGAGGTCTGTGCGGAGTACGAAGCTGGCTTTACCGAAAAAATGCAGGCGATGGGCATCTCTATCGACTGGAACAACACCTACCAGACCATCTCTCCGGAAGTCCAGCGCGTCTCCCAACTCTCCTTTATCGATCTCTATGAGCAGGGCCGCGAGTACCGCAAAAAGGCTCCCGCGATCTGGTGTCCCGAGTGTGAGACTGCCATCTCGCAAGTCGAGACCGAAGACATGGAGGAGGATTCGCATTTCAACGATATCGCCTTCGAACTCGTCGAAGCCGGCAGCGAGCCCACCGCCGATGCGGTTTCGGACGCAGAGTACGAGTACGAAACCGCAACCGAACCGGGCGACGACATCGTCATCTCGACGACCCGGCCCGAACTCATTCCGGCCTGTGTCTCGATGTTCGTCCACCCCGACGACGAGCGCAACGCCCACCTCGTCGGCGGCACCGCGAAAGTCCCCGTGTTCGGCCACGAGGTCCCAATTTACGAGGACGACCGGGTCGACATGGAAAAAGGCACGGGCGTCGTGATGTGCTGTACCTTTGGTGATCAGACTGACATTGAGTGGTACCAAGCCCACAACCTCGACCTCCGGGTTGCCATCGACCAGTCGGGGACGATGACCGACCTCGCTGGCGAGTATGAGGGGATGACCACTCACGAGGCACGGGAAGCTATCGTCCAGGATATCGACGACGCTGGCCAGCTTCGAGACCGCCGCGATATCACGCACATCGTCCAGGTTCACGAACGCGACGACGTGCCCGTTGAGTACCGTGTCACCGAACAGTGGTACGTCGACGTCCTGGACAAACGCGAGGAGTATCTCGAAGCGGGCCGCGAGATGGAGTGGTTCCCCGAAAAAATGTTCACGCGCTACAAAAACTGGATCGATGGCCTCGAGTGGGATTGGTGTATCTCCCGACAGCGCTCGTCGGGAATTCCGTTCCCCGTCTGGTACTGCGATGACTGTGGGACCGAGATCATCGCCGACAAAGCCGACCTACCGGTCGACCCGCTTTCGGATGAGCCACCAGTCGAGAGCTGTCCGGAGTGCGGCTGCTCGGAGTTCGTTCCCGAAGACGACGTCTTCGACACGTGGGCAACCTCCTCGCTCACGCCCCTTATCAACGCTGGCTGGGACTGGGACGACGAAACAGAGGAGTTCACCATGGAACGACCGGAGATCTATCCGATGGATCTCCGACCACAGGGCCACGACATTATCTCGTTTTGGCTGTTCCACACCGTCATCAAATGCTACGAACACACCGGCGAGGTGCCGTTCGATGCGACGATGATCAACGGAATGGTCTTGGACGAGAACCGCCAGAAGATGTCCAAATCGAAAGGCAACGTCGTCGACCCCGACGCTGTCCTCGAAGAGTATCCGGTCGACGCTGCCCGATTCTGGGCCGCGGGCAGCGCGATCGGCGACGATCTCCCATATCAAGAAAAGGGCCTTCGCGCGGGCGAAAAACTGATCCGCAAGCTCTGGAACGCCTCGAAGCTCGTCGAGTCGCTGGCTCCCGACGTAATCGACAAACCCGACGAACTCACCGCCATCGACCGCTGGCTACTCGCCGAACTTGATGCGACGATCACCGAGACAACCGACTACCTCGACAACCGGGAGTTCTCGAAAGCACGCGACAATCTCCGGACGTTCTTCTGGGGGACGTTCTGTGATGACTATCTCGAAATCGCCAAACAGCGACTCGACGACGGCGAGGACCGATCGGCGGCCTACACGTTGCGGACGGCCCACGAACGGTTCCTCAAACTGTTTGCGCCACAGCTTGCTCACGTCACCGAAGAGCTGTACCGAGAGATGTACGACAGCGAAACGAGCATCCACCACTCAGGGTGGCCCGAACCGCTCGGTCTGGAAGCCGACCGTGAGGGTGGCAACGCCGCGATGTCGGTTGTCGGCGCGCTCCGCAAATACAAAAGCGACCGCCAACTCCCACTCAACGCTGAACTCGGTGCGGTCGACGTCTACGGCCCAATCGACGGCTTCGAGTCGGATATTCGTGGTGTGATGCACGTCGACGACCTCACCGTGCTTGAGTCCGAACCCGAAATCGAGAGCGTCATCACCGAGATCAAACTCGACTACGCGAAGGTCGGCCCCGAGTACGGCGCGCAGGTGCCTGATCTCGAAAGCGGGATCGGGTCGGGCGACTATGAACTGGTCGACGACGAACTCCACGTCGCTGGCCAAGAGCTTGGCCCTGATTTCTTCGAGGTCAAACGCGAACGCCAGTACGTTGGCGACGGCGAGATGCTGGAAGCTGGCGAGACGATTGTGATCGTCGACGAATCGTAGCTACTCCGCACCTTTTTGACTCCATATAAGTAGTTGGTTGCTACGTTCTGGTAGGAACTGGTTAATCGAGGTCGACGCCCACTGCCTCGTCGATGGAGTCGAAGCCGTCTCGATCCAGCAGCTCCAGTAGGCCCTGATTAATGTCCCGTGCAATGGCTGGTCCCTCGAAGACCAGACCCGTATACAGCTGGACGATGCTCGCTCCGTTCCGGATCTTCTTGTAGGCTCCCTCGGCGTCGCTGATCCCACCGACGCCAACGATTGGGGCGTCGGTTCGCTCGGCGATAAACCGAATGAGATTGGTTGCCTCGTCTTCAATTGGCTTACCCGAGAGGCCGCCCGTCTCGACTTTGTTCGGATTCTGCAGCGTGTCGGGGCGATTTGTTGTGGTATTGGTGGCGATCACGCCGTCGAGGTTGAGTTCGTCGACGACGCCCAGTGCGTCCTCGATGGCTTTCTCGGGGAGATCCGGCGAAAGTTTGACGAGCAGTGGCTCCGCACCGGCGTCTTTCAGCGTTCCCAGAATGTCTTCGAGTGCCTCACGGTTCTGCAGCGACCGCAGGCCGGGCGTGTTTGGGCTCGACACGTTAACTGCGAAGTAGTCGCCAGCGTCGGCCACACGTTCGTAGGTATAGAGATAATCGTTGGCCGCGTCTTCGAGCGGCGTCGACTTCGATTTACCGATGTTGATTCCTAATGGGACGTCTGGCTGGGGCTCGTCGTCGAGTCGCTGGCCGATCCGGTCGGCCCCCTCGTTGTTGAACCCCATCCGATTGATCAGCGCCTCGTCTTCTGGGAGTCGGAACATTCGCGGCCGGGGATTGCCAGGTTGGCGTTCGGCGGTGACGCCGCCAATCTCGACGTGGCCGAACCCGAGGGCTTCGAGCATCCGGGTGATCTCGGCGTTCTTATCGAAGCCTGCGGCAACACCGACTGGATTTGGGAACGTACAGCCGAAGACGGTCGTGCGGAGGCGTGGGTCTTCGACCGTGTAGCGTCGACGGAGCCGATTCATTATCGGTGTCCCTTGGACGGTCCGTAACCCACGATGAACAAGTCGGTGGGCAGTCTCGGGCGGCAGCGAAAAGAACACGGGCTTTGTGATACGATAGAGGCTCATACCGATAGCTCAACAGGCCACAACAATCAAGCTCTCGAAGCCTCGATCAGTGATTCGGTACGGAACGGCCTAAAAATCGTGTTCGACTGTCTCTGGGTCTGCTTTCTGAATGATTATCTTCCCATCGCGCACACGGACGAACACTTCGTCGCCGATATCCATGCCGGCAACTGCGAGTTCGTCCTCGTGTAGGTTGACATGGACGTTGTGATACTCGCCGTCTTCGTCTTTCGCACCACTCGGGCTGAGCTTTTTTTTGCGAACCATCGCGGGTGTCTGTCTCCACTTCACCCCACCGCATACATAAGTGTTGTTTA
>PWFE01000127.1 GCA_003554115.1 Haloferacaceae archaeon
AGTTCGGGACGAACGAATCCCAGAGCTTGGCGACAAGTTCGCATCCCGACACGGCCAGAAGGGTGTTGTGGGCCACCTCGCACCCCAGGAAGATATGCCATTCACTGAGGAAGGACTCGTGCCCGACCTTGTTCTGAATCCGCACGCGCTGCCATCGCGGATGACGGTGGGCCACGTCCTAGAGATGCTCGGCGGCAAAGTCGGCGCACTCGAAGGTCGACGTGTCGACGGCACACCGTTCCAGGGCGAAAGCGAACAGGAGCTTCGAAGCAAACTCGAAGAACACGGCTTCAAATCCTCCGGCAAAGAGGTCATGTACTCGGGCGTGACTGGTGAGAAAATTGATGCCGAGATTTTCGTTGGCACGATTTTCTACCACAAGCTCTACCACATGGTCTCGAACAAACTGCACGCCCGTTCGCGCGGACCTGTGCAGGTGCTCACTCGCCAGCCGACCGAAGGGCGTGCCCGTGAGGGTGGCCTGCGTGTCGGTGAGATGGAACGCGATACGATTATCGGCCATGGGGCGGCGATGGTGCTCAACGAACGTCTGCTTGATTCCTCGGACAAAGAGACGGTGTACGTCTCAGCAGATACGGGGATGATCGCGGTCAAAGACCGCGAACAGCGGCGTGTGTACGATCCCGCAACCGGCAGCGAGGACAACATCCACGAGTTGGAGATCAGTTATGCGTTCAAACTCCTGCTTGATGAGATGATGGCACTCGGCATCCGACCAACCCTCGAACTCGAAGACGCAGTCTAACAATGTCAATGCAAACACCAAAACAGCTCGGCGGGATTCGCTTCGGACTCATGGATCCCGAGACGTACCGTGATCTGTCGGCCACGAAAGTGATTACCGCCGACACCTACGACGACGACGGCTACCCCATCGACATGGGGCTGATGGATCCGCGGCTCGGCGTGATCGACCCCGGTCTCGAATGTCGAATGTGTGGACAACACTCGGGGTCGTGTCCGGGTCACTTCGGCCATATCGAACTCGCCGCGCCCGTCATTCACGTCGGCTTTACAACGCTGATGCGTCGACTGCTGCGGGCGACCTGCAGAGAGTGTGGGCGGCTGACGCTCACCGAAGAGAAGATGGATCAGTTCCGCGAGCAACTCGAAAAGGCCAACGAGCTCGGCAAAGACCCTGATACGGTGCTGAAAGCCGCCGTCCGCGAGGCACGCAAATCGAGCACCTGTCCACACTGTGGCAATCCACAGGCTGACATCAAACACGAAAAGCCGACAACCTACTACGAGGTCGAAAACGTCCTTTCGTCGGAGTACTCCGAAATCATCGCCTCGGCGATGCAACCCGACCCTGACGACGAAGACGACGACGGAACGAGCCCACAGGCACTCGCCGACGAAACGGGCATTTCGCTCGAACGGATTAACCAGATTCTCGGCGGTGAGTTCCGCCCGCTCGATGAGGACCGGCGTTCGCTCGAAAAGGCACTTGACGTCGATCTCACCGAAGAGGACATGAACAAGCTGATGCCCTCGGACATTCGGGACTGGTTCGAACAGATTCCCGACGAGGACATCGAGGTGCTGGGTATCGATTCGCAGCACTCTCGTCCCGAGTGGATGATCATGACCGTCCTGCCCGTTCCACCAGTGACCGCTCGGCCGTCGATCACCCTTGATAACGGCCAGCGCTCCGAGGACGACCTGACCCACAAACTGGTCGACATCATCCGAATCAACCAGCGGTTTATGGAGAACCGTGAGGCAGGTGCCCCACAACTGATTATCGAGGACCTCTGGGAGCTGTTGCAGTACCACGTCACTACCTTCGTCGACAACGAGATTTCGGGTACCCCACCGGCTCGGCATCGTTCGGGTCGACCGCTCAAGACGCTGAGCCAGCGTCTCAAAGGCAAGGAAGGTCGGTTCCGTGGGTCGCTCTCCGGCAAACGGGTGAACTTTTCGGCGCGAACGGTCATCAGCCCAGATCCAACGCTGAGCCTCAACGAGGTCGGTATTCCAGACCGGGTTGCGAGTGAGATGACGATTACCGTCAACGTCACTGACCGCAACACCGACGAGGCTCGTCAGTACGTCGCCAACGGCCCGGAAAAACACCCGGGAGCGAACTACGTCAAACGACCCGACGGTCGACGGCTTAAGGTGACCGAGAAGAACTGCGAGGAGCTTGCGACGAAAATCGAAGAGGGCTGGGAGGTCAACCGGCATCTCGTCGACGGTGACATTGTGATTTTCAACCGCCAGCCGTCGCTGCACAGAATGAGTATTATGGCTCACGAAGTCGTCGTGATGCCGTACAAGACGTTCCGGCTCAACACGGTTGTCTGTCCGCCGTACAACGCCGACTTCGACGGCGACGAGATGAACCTCCACGCCTTGCAGACCGAGGAGGCCCGCGCGGAGGCCCGTGTGCTCATGCGTGTCCAAGAACAGATCCTTTCGCCTCGCTTCGGCGAGAACATCATCGGAGCGATTCAGGACCACATCTCCGGGACCTACCTGCTGACCAACGACAATCCCCACTTCACCGAAACCCAGGCACTCGATCTGCTGCGGGCGACCCGTGTCGACGAATTGCCCGAACCGGATGGTGAAGACGAGATGGGCCCCTACTGGAGCGGCCGAACCGTCTTTTCGCTACTGTTGCCCGACGGGCTAAACCTCGAATTTAGCTCCTCGACCGGCGAAACCGTGATCATCGAAGACGGCGAGCTAATCGAAGGGACCATCGATGAGGACGCGGTCGGTGCCTTCGGCGGCGTGATCGTCGATACGCTCGTCAAACAATACTCCGAGACGCGCGCTCGGGTGTTTATTAACGAGATTGCCTCGCTGGCGATGCGGGCGATCATGCACTTCGGCTTCTCGATTGGAATTGACGACGAGTCGATTCCGGCGGCCGCCGAAGAACAGGTCGACGAAGCGATTGCAAACGCCTACGACCGGATCGAAGAGTTGATCGAGACCTATGAGAACGGCGACCTCGAATCACTGCCCGGTCGAACGGTCGACGAGACGCTCGAAATGAAGATCATGCAGACGCTCGGTAAAGCCCGAGACTCTGCCGGTGAGATCGCTGATGATCACTTCACTGACGACAACCCAGCGGTCGTCATGGCCCGCTCGGGGGCCCGTGGGTCGATGCTGAATCTCACCCAGATGGCCGGCTGTGTCGGCCAGCAGGCAGTCCGCGGCGAGCGGATCAACCGCGGCTACGAGAACCGGACGCTTGCCCACTACGAGGAGGGCGACCTGTCGGCAGAGGCCCACGGGTTTGTCGAGAACTCCTATCGCAGTGGACTCACTCCGCGGGAGTTCTTCTTCCACGCGATGGGTGGCCGCGAAGGGCTGGTCGACACCGCAGTCCGTACCTCGAAATCGGGGTATCTACAGCGCCGACTTATCAATGCGCTGTCGGAACTCGAAGCCCAGTACGACGGCACGGTTCGGGACACCTCCGGGACGGTTGTCCAGTTCGAATTCGGCGAAGACGGTACCTCACCGGTTCGGGTTTCCTCAAGCGAGGACTTCGATATCGATGTCGAATCGATCACCGACCGCGTTGTCGACGCCGAGTTTGACAGCGAGGCAGAAAAAGAGGCCTTCCTGAGCCGCCGTGAGCCGCCGACAAACCTTTCGGAGCATACCGAGCCGCGGTTTGAGGAGGTGAGCTCGGATGACTGAGGCTGCCTTCGACAAGATGAGCGATTACAACCACATCACTGACGATATCGAAGCCATTGTCGAAGACACGGAGCTACCACGTCGACTCAAAATCCGTGTGTACGATACGATCGAAGACCGCGAGGGTGTTTCGGTCGAACAGGCCGACGAAATTGCCCGCGCAGTCGAATCGCAGTATCTCGACACCAGAGTCGACCCGCTCGAACCCGTCGGGACCGTCTCGGCCCAATCAATCGGCGAGCCGGGAACGCAGATGACGATGAACACGTTCCACTACGCGGGGGTCGCCGAGATCGACGTCACCCAAGGGCTGCCCCGGCTCATCGAGTTGGTGGATGCCCGAAAAACGCCGGATACGCCGATGATGACGGTGTATCTCGAAGACGAGTACGCCGAAAACCGCGAGAAGGCCCACGAGGTCGTCTGGGCGCTCGAAGCAACCAAAATTCTCTCGCTCGGTGACGTCTCGACGAACGTCGCTGACATGCTCGTTCGGATCGATCTCAACGAGGAGACGCTCGAAGAGCGATGGCCCACCGTTGATGATCCGAACCTTGTCGCCCAAGAGATCGCCGAAACAATCGACGACAAGCTGGGTGTGAACACCCGCCAACAAGGAATGGCCATCGAGTTCGGCCCGAACGAGCCGAGCTACCGTGAGCTGCTCCAGTTGGTCGAACAGCTTCGAGATATCGTCTTTAAAGGAATCGAGGATATCAGCCGCGTTGTCATTCGCAAAGAGGAACTCGATTCGGGAGAGGAGTTTGTCCTCTACACTGAAGGGTCGGCGTTCGGCGACGTGCTCCACATCGAGGGCGTCGACGCCAGCCGGTCGACCTGTAACAACATCCACGAAATCCGCGCCGAGTTAGGCATTGAAGCCGCCCGCGAGGCGATCATCAACGAAACGACCGATACGCTCCGCGAACAGGGGCTTGACGACGTGAACGTCCGGCACCTGATGCTGGTGGCCGACATTATGACTAACGAGGGAACAATCGAATCGATCGGTCGACACGGGATCTCCGGCTCGAAGGATTCGGTGCTCGCGCGCGCAGCCTTCGAGGTGACGGTCAACCACCTGCTGGATGCCGCGATTCACGGCCAAAGCGACGATCTCGACGGGATTATCGAGAACGTGATTGCCGGCAAACCGATCTCGCTCGGCACCGGTGACGTCAAACTCCGGATGGGATCGATTGACGCGAAACCAGCCGACGACTAACAAATGAAAATCACGCTTTCGGACGAGGCCCTCCGGTACATCGGGCTGTTCGATGCCGAGACCGATGTCAGCCCGACGGACTGTCTCGTCGAAAGCGACCGCGTCGTCTTTCTGATTCCGGCCGGCAAGATGGCCGACGCAATCGGCCCGGACGGCCGAACCGTCCAGCGCGTCGAGGAGAAAATCGGTCGACGGATCGAGTTGCTCGAAGACGCCGACACCCCCGAGGCGTTCGTCGAGAACATGCTGGCTCCCGCAGTCGTCCGTGGAGTGACCATTTCCGAACAGGGCGATACCGTTGTCGCCTATGTCGAAGTCGTTGACGCTGATCGCGGCGTTGCGATCGGCACTGATGGCCAGCATATTAAGACGGCTCGACGGCTGGCGCGTCGACAGTTCGATGTCGACGACATTCAGCTGACGTAGCAAGCGGTCGTTTTTATATGTCGACAGACAGATGCCTCTCGCCAACGAGCCGAGCGTCAGCAGTCGACGGTGCTAAGCGAGTTTCGGCGGCCGTCGGCGGTTCCAAAGCGATCTCTTCGATCCAAAACAGCCTCAGATTCGATTAGCGACCCCTAAGAAGCGATCTCCGTGAGTTTCGTCGACTCCAAAGAGGGATGCTTAAGTAGCCGCGTCTGAAATGAGGGTGTACATGGCCAACGGCAAATACGCCGCCCGGAAGCTCAACAAAGACCGGCAGAAACGACGCTGGTCGGACTCAGAGTACGCTCGACGAGAGCGCGGGCTCAAAAAGAAGTCGGACCCACTCGAAGGCGCACCGCAAGGACGCGGAATCGTCCTCGAAAAGGTCGGTATCGAAGCAAAGCAGCCGAACTCCGCAATTCGAAAATGTGTTCGTGTCCAGCTGATCAAAAACGGCAAACAGGTCACCGCCTTTTGTCCTGGTGACGGTGCTATCTCGTTCATTGACGAACACGACGAGGTCACGATTGCTGGAATCGGTGGCGCGAAGGGTCGCGCAATGGGTGACCTTTCGGGTGTCAACTACAAAGTCGAGAAAGTAAACGGCGTCTCGATGATCGAACTCGTTCGCGGCAACGCCGAGAAACCGGTGCGATAATGTCCGAGAGCGAAGCCAC
>PWFE01000010.1 GCA_003554115.1 Haloferacaceae archaeon
CCGTCGATCGGCTCCGGGGTGCCGTGGATATCGAGTTCGTAGCTTCCGCCGCCCGAACTTGTGAGGTCTAACCGGTCGAGACTGACGTTCGCGCCGTCGAGTTCCATCCCGCCGAGGTCGACGACGGCCGTCTCTCCGCCGTCGAGATTGGCGACGCTTACGGAACGCTCGTCGCCGGTTCCTTCGACGGTCGTGCTCGACCCATCGTCGGAATCGTCCGAGCCTCCCACGTCGTCAGCCCCTGCGTCATCCGACTCCGAATCCGCATCCGCTTCGGGCTCTTTCACGTTCGCGTGTACCGAGAAGTCCTCCTCGTGGATATCCGCGGGGAGCGCAGTCGCGTCGCGGGTGTCGATGGAGAACCCGACGGCGACCGTCTCGTTCGGGCCGAGCGTCACGTTGTTCGACTCGGTCTCGAACGAGTCGCCGTTTGCGGTGAACGTGACCGCCGAGTCGTTCTCGGTTTCGATCCAGACCTCGGCGAACTCGTCGGCGGTGTAGGTGATCTCGAAGACCTCGCTGAACCCGGTGACCGCGTTGGTGTTTACTCCCTCGGCGTCGTCGAATGCCGCACCCGTCACGTCGATGACGAGCTCGTCGTCATCATCGAGGAAGGCATATGGGGTGTCCTCGACCGGTTGGATCGCAACGCGGTCGTCCGCGAGCGTATCGGCCGGTCCCGAGAGGACCGTCGCCCCGGTTGCGACGCCGAGTGAGACGACGACGGCACAGAGTAGGACGATCGAAAGCGCGCGGCGAAGGGGAGAAGTCATGAGCTGTCGCTGGATCCGGGTACAAACGTATGGGGCATAGTTATGGGTTCCCTGAAGGACCACATACATCCCCTGAAGCGACCGCATTGTCACCCTGAAGCGACCGCATACTCACCCTGAAACGACCGCATTGTCACCCAAAACGACGATATACGCTTCCTTGGGCTCTCACAGGGCCTACACGACCGACGTCGACCGCCGGGTTCCACCGGTGGGTTGTGACCCCATCGATCAGCGGTCGTGCCCGATACTGTACCTCAGCGATCGGGATGGTCCGTCTGTCGACGATCCTGCGTGATGGAGGATTCAAAACAGCGCCAACCGCGCTGTCGGGCCCGGTTCGGTGTAAAACGGCCGCGTGAGCCTACTTTCGGTGAACCTAGTATGAATTCAGGCACCCCCAGAACGGTCGAGTACCCGTTTCAGGCAGCGCCTGAAAGTCACACTACGGTGACATACCTCGGATCTTCGCATCGAATAGTTACTGAAACATACCACGTATTTAAGTCGGTGAGGGTACCCTGAAGTCGGGTTATGCGGCTTTTGGTCCGGTATTACGACACTTGAACGCGAACGTGCGACATACGGCTGAATGAACAGTCATCAACTCGTTTCAGATCGGTTGTCACAGGGATTTATGTTGGATGGTTCATATATGTATGACAAGACATGGCGTCGGCGACACAAACGGCCGGGCCCTCCGAGTCGCCCCAGGACGTCTCGGAGGACGAGTTGTTCGAGGTGCTCGCGAACCAACGACGGCGGTTCGCGGTACACCTGTTGAAACGGGAGGAGGAATCGATACCCATCGGGGAGATGGCTGAACAGATCGCCGCGTGGGAAAACGGGGTCGAACGGGCACAGATCACGGGCAACGAGCGCAAGCGGGTTTATACGGCGCTCCAGCAGTCGCACCTGCCGAAGATGGATCGCGCGGGGGTGATCCGGTTCAACAAGAGTCGCGGCGTCATCGAGCCGACCGCCGCATTGGAGAACGTCGACCTGTATCTCGACGTCGTCGAGGGCAAGGAGATCCCGTGGAGCGAGTACTATCTCGGGCTGTCGGGGGTCGCGGCCGCGTTGGTGGCGGCCGTCTGGTTCGGGGCGTGGCCGTTCGTCCTCCTCCCCGACATGGCGTGGACGCTGGCGGTCGTCGTCGCGTTCCTCTTCTCAGCGCTCGCACACAAGTACTACACCACGGAAATGAAGGTCGGGCACCACGAGAAGCCGCCGGAACTGCGGTGATCTCCGTGAGCCCGCGTCCGTTCACGATGTCGAGCGAACGCGATGTCGGCGCTTCCGGTGGGTCGGTCTCGTTCACCACGATCACGTGCATCGAGCGATCCAATCCGGAGACGGCGTCGAGGTCAGCGGTGGATTCAGGCACCCCCTACCGGCGCTTCAACCAGTGTATAACTACCCCGATGGGGCACGAGGGAACTGATAGAGACCCTCCAACGGCTCTCACATATCCATGAAACGACGACATTTCATCCTCATGCTCGGCGGCTCCAGTGCTGGGGCCCTGAGCGTCGGTACCGGCGCGTTCTCCAGCGCCGAAATGCAGCGTGGGGTGAACGTGAGCGTCGTCGATGACGATCGCGCATTTGTCGGTTATGAATCCGAAGATCGGGAATTACCGGACGATCTTGAAAACGATCAGGTGACGTTGGTGACCGTTAAGAACCAGTTTGCACAGGAGGTCACCGTTGTCAACGCGACTATCGATGAGGGAAGTGAGTATTTAAACGAAATAACCCTCCCCGATAACGGCGATACCAAGCTGGACCCAGGTGACTCGTTCTCAATAACTACGGAACCTGATCTCCCCCCTGGAGAGGAAGTCGAGGTCGCAGTGACGGTTGCTGTTGAAGGAACGGGGGTGAGAGCGGAGGTATTCGGTGATACGGAGACACGTCGATTTACTATTGCGTTTGA
This sequence comes from Haloferacaceae archaeon, assembly GCA_003554115.1. Next base: position 2,712 of record PWFE01000010.1, read on the forward strand.
AAGAAAAGACCCGGAAGTGCCGGAGTTTACTGGGAACGGAAATGTATTCCTTGAACCGGATGGCATCACTGTTGAAGTACTCGCGCTCTATGGGAAACCGACCGGTGAAGAGGGCGATACACGGGTCGAGCCGAGTTCCGAAGAGCCGATTCAGTGGAATACAACTGAGCACGAGCAATTTAAAAACGCGAAGCCGGACGACTCAGATGACTTCGATCCCAGCAATAAACTGCTTGCCGTCTACTTTGTAGATCGTAACCTCGTCTATTTCAACCCAAACCACGACGAAGGCGATATCGCTTTCCCCGAGGATTGGCCCGAGCCCAAAAAAGGCGACACCAGAGGAAACAATTAGTTTCTTGTCACTCTGAGCATGAGACTCGGACTAGACCGGTTGAACAAGAGTTGTATCGCTGCACTCGATCTACCACAGTAGATCCATAGCCGGTGATCGCCGGAGTTAGGTCCCGTTCCCGTTTTTATATCTGTAGATGTCCACCATCCTCGTTACGGGAGCCTGCGGCGGCGTCGGCAGCTGGACGGTCGAACACCTCGCTCGCGAGGGTCACGACGTCGTCGGCGTCGACCTCCGAACGCCCCGAGGGACCCGCGAGAACGTCGATTTTAAGGCCGCAGATCTGACCGACTACGGCGAGACGAAACAGCTGATCGAGGCCGCGGACCCGGATGCCGTGCTCCACCTCGCGGCCATCCCCGACCCCGAGGACCACGCTGGCTCGCGGGTCTTCGAGAACAACACGGTGAGCACGTACAACGTCCTTGACGCCGCGGGCGCGACGGGCGCGCGGATCGCGTGGACCTCCAGCGAGAGCGCCTACGGGATGGTCTTCTCCGAGGACGACTGGCTGCCGGAGGGCCTGCCGGTCGACGAGGAGACACCGATGCGGCCCGAGGACCCTTACGCGCTCTCGAAGGTCGTCGGCGAGGAGGTAGCCAAGGGAGTCGCGCGGCGCTACGGCATCGAGGCCGTCTCGATCCGGCCGTCGTGGGTGAACTACCCAGGGGAGTACCAAACTCGGGCGGCGCGCGAGGAGTTTGACCCCGAGACGGCAGCGTTGAGCGGGAACCTCTGGTCCTACATCGACGTGCGGGACCTCGTCTCGGCGCTGACGGCGGCGATCGAGGTCGACGTCGACGGCCACGAGCCGGCGCTGATCGTCGCGGCGGAGAACTTCCTCGATCGCGACACGGCCGCGACGATCGAGGCGGTCCATGGCGAGTTGCCGGCGACGTGTGATCTGTTGGGTGATGAGTCCGCGTTCGACTGCTCGAAGGCGGCGCGGCTGTTGGGCTGGGAGGCGGAACACTCCTGGCGGGAGGCGGAGGACGAATCGGTGGCGGGGCCGGAGTTTGTTTAAATAGGGAAGTAGCAGGAGGGGAGCGATTTGGATATGGACTGTTTGATCGGTTAATTCGTGTGACTGAAGCTACATTCAGGGTTGGCCTGACGGTCTTCAAGCGATCCCAGACTGTTTTCTGGCATGTCATAACCATACTGCACCCGTTCTATGATGGTAGTAGAGCGACCCAAGATGACACGGGGCGTCTCGTGTGTCTGGAGATGGGTCGTATGCGGTAACAGAGGTAAACAACTATGGACCGACGCAAATTCGTCATCGGAATGGGTGCATTGGCTACGGGTAGTGCAGCTGCAGTGGGTACGGGTGCGTTCTCATCTATCGAAGCAGAACGGACGGTTTCCGTTGAGACGACTGACGATAGTGATGCAAACCTCGCCTTCTACGCCTATGAAGAGTTTGAGGGCGATGAAGAGGATTATGTGACCGAAGGTGAAGATGGGACTATTGAGTTCAATTTTGAGAATGTAAATAGGGATGCAGTAACCACGTTCGAAGACCTATTCGTGGTTCAGAATAATGGGTCACAGTCCGTCCAAATTCGTGTCGCAAATGATCCCGGAGAACCAGGCGAAGATCCGATTTGGGGTTCTACAGTTGGTACCGATGGTCCTGTTGACATCAAACATCCGGACGGTGGTTCTATCGTGGGCGGAAACTTCCAGCAGACTCGCCCCGATGGCTCCATCGAACTCGACACGGGTGATTCCCTAGTGCTCACCGTCGAGATCGATACCCGTGGGCGCGGTGACGACTCGTGGGAAGACGGTACTATCTACTTTGAAGCAGAATAGATAGCCCCTCAAATATTGGGTCGTGTTAATTTAATGTTCTATTCTAATAGACATCGAAGACTCGGAGCGATGATTTTTCGGCTGCCGGCTACGCATTTCTAAACGTATTTAAAAATGAGAAGATTATACGTTTTATTTTTCTACAGACCTGTATGTGAGGATCGACGGCAGCATACAGCCAGAATCTGTCTAATTCGATCTGAACTGCAGTCTCGTCGACCGTTTTTTGAATCCAGTTGTGAATTGCTATTCGACTCTGAGTTACGCCCAACTTCTCGAGATACTGTTTTGTATTCGAAAGTGAGAGTCCAGCGAGGTGGAGCTGGATGTTGATTTCAATGATCTCTTTGGATGTCCGCTCTCACTCAACAAACTCCCAACTCTATCCATTCAGTGGATTCGCTGAAACGGTTGAATTCGGACATAGAACATTCGAAACACCGACCACCTCGTTCTTAATTTAACATCGATAAATACTGGTGTAGCCGGTGAGGGTGGTGATGCGTAAAGATATTGCCTTATATATTTAGTAGTGTTCAGTCGCGACGATCGAAGCGGCGTGTGGCACGTCGCTAACTCCAGCTGATTCCGGTACAATCCGGTCCACGAGCGATTATTGCCTGACAGCTGTTTTGGCGGGGGAATCGACGTTTCTTGGCAGGGAGTAAAGTTCGAGTTAATGGTAGGGTCAGCGTTTGCTCGAGCGGATGAGGAGAAGGACACCGGAGTGTTGTCGAGGCAGCCATATAGTCGTGCAATTAAGAGATGAGAACACGCCGTAGGATATGCCTGAACGCGCTTCAGGAGTGTCCAGAACTGTTCAACAAACGCCAGAAATATCTTCAGCCTCTCCCGGAATATCCTCTGGCGTGTCATAACGATATCCCATCCGCTCCATGAGAGAAGTAGAGCGACCCAGGGTGACACGGGATGTCCCGTGTCCCCGGATGCGGGTCGCATGCGGTAAACGAGGTCTACCAACCATGGAACGACGCAAGTTCATCATCGGCGCAGGGGCATTGGCAACGGGTAGCGCGGCTGCAGTGGGGACGGGTGCGTTCAGTGCAGCCGAGGTTGAGCGGGCAGTTAATGTTGAA
>PWFE01000149.1 GCA_003554115.1 Haloferacaceae archaeon
CGGGTAGTCGATCAGCACTGTAACCGACGCCCTGTTTGGCTAGGTCACTGACCATGCCGCCGACGGCTCCGACACCTGCACCGACCGCCGTCCCAGCCGGACCGCCAACGAGTGTACCTATTAGCGCGCCAGTACCTGCGCCAGCGAGTGAGCCCGCCAGACCTTCGACTGCAGTCTGTGCCGGATTCAGATCAGTCGGCGAGCCGGGTTGCGCCTCCGTCAGCGTCTCCATTACCAGTTGCTGGTTCGCCTTGATTTCTTGGACTTCCTGAGCCAATTTCTGTGGGTCGGCTTCGATTTCGTCGACGTTGATCTCGACGGGCTGGCCGTCCGGTTGTGCCGGCCGCTTCGGCTCGTCAGGCCCGCCGCCGGGTGACCACGTTCGGTCCTGGCTAATATGACTGCCAAGGCCTGCGCGCTGAATATGCACGTCCGTTCCTGCCATTTGCTGGATCCCTAACTCGCCGTCTTCCATTACCTGTTGAGCGGTTTCTTCGGCCTCGCGTTCAAGCGCGGGATCGGGGGCGACCTCCAACTCCACATCCTCTTGCGGCAACATCGACACCGCACCCTCGGTTTGCTGACGGACGTGTGTCAATTCGTGAGCCAGTACGTGCTGACCCTCAGGACTCGACGGATCATACTCTCCCGAATTGAAGGCAATATGATTGCCGACCGTGAACGCTCTCGCGTTGATCGACTCACACGCCGTAGCCGCCGTCGACCCCGTATGAACCCGCACGTCACCGAACGAATCACCCATCCGGTCTTCCATCGCCCGCTGGATCGAGCTGTCGAGTGAGCGACCGCGCGATGAGATCACCTCCCGTACTGGCTCGGGAACACCGGTCTCGCCAGCCGGCTCGGTCTCCGTGGCGGCTTTCTCACTCCGCAACACAGACCGCCGGTTCTGGCGTTCGATGTTCGTCGGTACCTCTGGTGGGCGGTCGACCTATCGCTGGCGGATAATTTGCACTACAGCAAGTGTCTCTGGACTTTTCGGTTGACGTGCTGAGCAGCATTTCATCACTGTTGAATCATTCACACCGTTTCCGGTCAGTGAGATCTCGATTCAGCGAATACGTCGCTGTTAGGGTCGTGGAACGCCGGATAGAACTCGATGTTATCATACCGCCACGTCGACATGAACCGGCCCATACCGATCACACGGAACGCTTCAGGTGGATGAACGCCCATCTCGACGAACGAATCCCGAATCTGGCACTTCAGGTAGTGATCCAGGAAACTCTTGAACCGTTCGAGGCTTTCAGGGTCGATTGGAAGAAGCTCGATGACCGTATCTGGTTCTCTGGGTTTTTCATCCAGGTGATCGTCAGCAGCAACAATATCCGGCCCATCCGGATACTGAACGTAGAGATCCGAAACGTGGTCGAGATATACAGCCCCACTGAGGTCTGTCTCTTCGCCAATCGAACGAGCAGTAAATTCGCCAGTGAACTCGCCCCACTGCTCGATTTCGTCCGCCGAAAGCGTACTCAGATCGACATCCGCCGCATCCTGATCGAGATCTATTCCGTGTTCTGCAGCAAGTGTTTCGCCGAGGTCCGTCTCGATGGGGTCGACTCCGAGATAGATGTTTTTCGAGAAAATCGATGGGTCGGCCGACTCGGCCGGGAGATCGATTACGGGGTCGTCACGGTTTCCACTCTCATACGCTAATTGCTCATAGAGGTCGCCGAACAGTGTCTCAAACTCATCGAGATCCAACTCGTTGATAACGGTCCGAACGGCATCGATACGGACGGGGTGCTCCGCAGACGGGACGGTGTCATAGCCACGTTGGGCATAGACGTAGTATCGGGCAAATCGACGGGCTTGATTACTGTGTTCGTTTTCTTCTTCGGTCCGGGTTACTGCTTTATCAGCATACTCGTCACATATGTGGCTTTTTATGTCACCATTTGACTCAACTTCAATCAAATGTTCTGCATCGTTATTATCGATGACGCTCAATCCAACACGTTCGTCACTTTCGCCTGTAATTAGTCCATCCATATTCAATCTCTCCGACTTTTTGCAAGACCCTGTGAATCATTGCCGCCGAAGTCGTTCATTTCGTTCTGTACTTTGTTGAGGTCTTCTCTAAGCACCTCAAACTGTTCTTGCAGCTGTTTGACCTGCTTGGACGCCCCATCTGGTAGTGTGTAATCTGCCAATTCTTTGGCTGCGTCACTGGCAGCACCGCCAAGAATTGCATCACCGGCTTCCGCACCGATCCGTCGACCAGCTTCGACTCCGACAGCAGTGCCAAATGGGCCAAGTAGTGTTCCGGCTGTCGCACCGAGCGTGGCTCCGAGAGCAGCACCGCCTTCTCGACCGGCTAATCCACCGACAGTAGCCGCTGCACTTCCAATCGCACCTCTAGTCCACGCTGGAGCCAAATCTGATGCTACCGAGCCAACACGGGTATTCGTAAGACTGGTCCAGCCCCGTTGGGCACCATCTGTCAGAGACTCACCGAACGACTGAGCCGAATCTGTCGCTTCGCCGGTTTTGTCGACTGCCTCCTGAACTTTATTGTCAATATACTCGGTGAAGTCTTTGTCATCTATCCCGATGGCATCTTTGAGTTTTGACGAAAGGTCGCCAACAGACATTCGTTGAATCTGCATCTCACAGCCCATCCGGTTGACGACGACCGGACCGTCGGCCATCGCCTGCTGGGCGGCCTCCTCGGCTTCGCGTTCGAGCGCGGGATCAGGGTCGACCTCCAACTCCATGTCCTCCTGTGGAAGCATCGACACCGCACCCTCGTTTTGTTGGCGGACGTGTGCCAACTCGTGGGCAAGTACGTGCTGGCCCTCTGGACTCGATGGATCGTACTCGCCCGAATTAAAGGCGATATGGTTGCCAACCGTGAACGCGCGGGCGTTGATCGACTCACACGCCGCAGCCGCGGTAGAGCCGGTATGAATCCGCACGTCCCCGAACGAGTCGCCCATCCGGTCTTCCATCGCGCGCTGGATCGAGCCGTCCAGCGGGCGACCACGTGAAGAAATTACCTCTCGAACTGGCTCGGGAACACCAGTCTCGCCAGCTGGCTCCGTCTCTGTTGCCGCCTTTTCACTCCGTAGCACAGACCGTTTGTTCTGGCGTTCGATGTTCGTCGGAACCTCCGGCGGCCGCTCCGATTGCCGCTGGCGAAAGGCGTCCATATCTCGGGGTTTGCCCATGATCTCGGCGGGCATCCCTTCGGCGATCCAGTCGTGGGTCTCGCGACCATACGTTCGCTCGGCTTGTTCAAGCCGTTGTAAGGTCGACTCGTCGGGAATTCGCATCCCGAAATGTTCCTCAGCACGCTCGATGGTCGGCCACGTCCGACCCATCTGCGAGGGGTTCGGCGTCGACTGCTCGGTCGACGACTGGGCAGTCGATCGAGCCGCCTCGGTGGTCTGTTCGTTCGACTGCTGTGCTGGGCGAAATCCCATTGGTAGCGTCTTAGACAAGACTGCTCGCGTACTAGTATAAATACTCTCGGCCGAGAGTTTTTATTCGATTCCGTCGCCATGTGGCCTAATCCCGTCTCTCTCGACGGCCCCGTATGAGCTACGCGACGACACACGAGCATCTCCGGGCAGAACTCGACCGCATCGAGACCGTCATCGGAGCCCACGATATCGATGGCTCGCTGGCAGACGACGCCGGTTCAACACCAGCAGTCGACGAGCCGTCCGATCCGTCGGCGTTGTCACTCACGGTGGCCGCCGAGACGCGTCAGTCGATTCGTGAGCACACGGAGGCGATCCGACAGCAGTGCCACGACAGCGACAGCCGGCTTCGACTCCGTGTGCTCGCGGAGGTGTGTGGACTCTCACGTCGACATCTCGACGTGCTCATGCTGGCGTTGGCTCCGGTGTTGGACACCGAGTCTGCCGACCGATTCGAGCGTGCGAACAACAACCGCTCGCTGGGCCAGCCAACGCCCGAATACATCAAAACGCTGTTCGGCCGGACACCGAGCGAACGACTCGCTGCCGGTCGACTGATAAACCGAAACTCACCGCTCCGAACACACGACCTCATCGAACTCCACACACCGCCAAACGGCGCGGGGCGGGCGAACCAACCCATCGTCCCCAGCGAGCGTGTCGTCGAGTATCTCAGCGGCGATGACAGCATTGACCCACAACTCGTCGACGAACTCGGAGCACACGCTGAGGGTGAGGGGGTCGTCGACTGCGAGGCTGACACCCCCGTCGGCGATCTCGCGGTCAGCGACGAGATCAGCGAGCGCGTTGCGAGACTCGCCGCAGAGGACGACCCCATCCGCTGTTACTGGTTCGGTCCCGCCAGCGAGAAAGAACGTGCCATCGAAGCCGTCGTCGACGGCGGATATATAAAAGCCGACCTGCGGGCGGTCCTGCAGGCCGACGCACTCGAGTGGCTCTGTCGTGAGGCCGCGCTGCTCGGTCGACCGCTCCACCTCACGACTGCGACCCCCGCAATCAACGACTCCGAGACAACCACCTCACTGTCAGCTGTGTTCGAGGCCTGCGAGGACCTACAGACAGATCTCATCGTCACCGGCAGCGAGTCGTGGACCCCAACCGAGACGCTGTCGACCGACCTCGACGCTATCATCAAGTTTCCGTATCCCTCCGTCGACCGTCGGCAGGCGTTCTGGAACGACCACGCAGCCGAGTTGCCCGACGACCTTTCGGTCGATGTGGTGGCGGGCACGTTCCGCCTCACACGCGACCAACTTCAGGCAGCACTGTCGACGGCCCGCACACTCGCAGATGGCGAACTCACCGTCGACGACGTGTATGCGGGCTGTCGGGCTCAATCGACCGACGAGTTGGACGAGTTGGCCGACCGAATCGAACCCGACAGCTCCTGGGACGAGATCCAGCTCAGCGACGAGACCGAACGGAAACTCCGGCTCGTCAGGACCCACATCACCCAACAGGCCAAAATTTACACCGAGTGGGGGTTTGGCGAGCAGTTCAGCCACGGAACCGGCGTTGTCGCCCTGTTTGAAGGTCCTTCGGGGACCGGCAAAACGATGGCCGCCGAGCTGCTGGCCGGCGAGGTCGGGATGGATCTCTTCCGGATCGACCTCTCCTCAGTTGTCTCGAAATACATCGGCGAAACCGAACAGAAGCTCGAAGCCATCTTTGAGGCTGCGACCAACGCCAACGCCATCCTGCTGTTCGACGAGGCTGACGCCGTCTTCGGAGACCGAACCGAGGTCTCGGATTCGACCGACCGCTATGCCAACGCCGAGGTGAACTACCTGCTCCAGCGGATCGAACGCTACGACGGCGTCGTCCTGCTGACGACAAACTACGCCTCACAGATCGATTCGGCCTTCGAGCGTCGACTCGATCACACGGTGTCATTTAAAAAGCCCCAGCAGGACACCCGGACTGCGATCTGGAGCGAGATGATCCCTGATCAGGCTCCGCTCGGTGAGGTCGACTACGACTTTTTGTCGAGTTTCGAGTTCACCGGGGGCCAAATAAAAACGATTGCCCAGACGGCAGCGATTCTCGCGGCCGACGACGCAAGCGAGACACGTATCGAGATGCCACATCTCGTCGAGGCGATCCAGCTGGCCACCGAAAAAAGCGGGCGGATGGTCGACCCGGCTGACTACGAGCCGTACGACCATCTGCTGTACGACGGCCACCAACCCACCCTCCAGCCAGCCGACCGCGAGGCCGTCAACGAGACGGCAGAGACGGCAAAGACGGCAGAGACGACCACGAACGGTACGGCGAGCCCACCAGCGAGCCCCGAATCGGTCGTTCGGATGTTTTTCGACCGGCTCTTTGGTGATGTCGCTATAAACAGCTTTGCTGTTAATACGACCTGTAGCCTCA
>PWFE01000028.1 GCA_003554115.1 Haloferacaceae archaeon
GGACGATCAACACCCCGACGTCGATTTTACCCGGCAGTGAAGTGATCTCGTCTTTGTCAGTCAACACCTTCACGATCACGGGTGTCGCACCGAACACGGTCGCCAGCGCGATAACGAGCACTTCGGTTGTGCCGAAACCAAGTGCTAAGGCAACTAGAAACGCCAGCGCCGTCTGCAGAACGGTCTGGCCGATGGCGATGTTGCTGATTGGCCTGAGGATCTCTTGGATATCCGAAAACCGCATTTTCATCCCGAGCAAAAACAGTAGAAAGCCCAACCCGAGTTCAGCCATATCGTCGACCAACCCTTCGGCAGTGACGACATCGAAGGCGACGGGGCCGAGAATGACACCCGTCAGAATGTAGGCAACAATCGTCGGCTGGCCAAACCTGCGGGCAACAAGCCCGACGGCCGTCGCAGCAACGATAATGAGCGCGAAATCTGCCGCGAGCGCGATATCAGTCATTGGAGATTCGTCTGAAACGTCGTTTGCCTATCAGCGGTTTATACGTTCTCATTGATGCTCGACGAACCAGCTCACGGTGTGTCGAGTGTCCAAAAAGAATGAAAACGGTAAGGCTGCTCAGTCGTCGGCCGGGGCCGCGCCGCCTGATTCAGCCTGCTGTTTGGTCCACGACAGCTTGCCACCGGCGGCGAGAATGTCGCGCTCACGTTCGGACGCATCGAGACCGGCGGTGAACTCCCACTCGCCGTTGACGCTGACGGTGAACTCCTCGGCACCCGAGCGAACGCCCTCGCCGACGTCGTCGACGATTTCGATGTCGTCGCCCTGCTCGATTTTCGCGTAGGTCTCTTCGTCGATTGCCAGCGGGACAATGCCGAAGTTAAACAGGTTCGCGCGGTGGATCCGGGCGAAGCTCTGGGCAAAGACGGCCTCGATGCCGAGATACATCGGACAGAGCGCGGCGTGTTCACGCGACGACCCCTGACCGTAGTTCTCACCCGCGACAAGTACGCCGCCGTCGGCGGCCCGAGCGCGCTCGGCGAACGTGTCGTCGACCCGCGAGAGGGTGAACTCAGAGAGCTTCTCGATGTTCGAACGGAACTTGAGAATGTCTGCTGTCGCAGGAATGATGTGGTCGGTGGTGATGTTATCCTCCATTTTGAGGATCGTCTCGCCGCCGACGGTGTCTGCGAGCGGATCTTTCAGCGGCACGTCACCGATGTTGGGGCCTTTGATAAGCTCGTCGTCGATTGCTTCCTCAGGTGCGATAAGATCGGTTTTCGAGCCGTCGTACTTCTCGGGCAGCTCGATGCCGGGCGCTTCGAGATCGCCGAGTTCCTCGGCCAGATCGCGTGGGTCGACGATTTCGCCGGCGATGGCTGCGGCGGTCGCGACCTCGGGCGAACAGAGATAGACGTTGTCGTCTTCGATACCCGACCGTCCTTCGAAGTTGCGGTTGAACGTTCGCAGCGAGACCGAATCCGAAGCCGGAACGTGGCCGATACCGATACAGGCACCACACGTCGCCTCCGAGAAGTTGACACCGGCTGCCATCAGCTCGGCGACCCAGCCCTCGCGGGCCAGAATCTCGGCGGACTGTTTGGAGGCCGGTGCGATGATCATCTCGGTGTGCATTGCGACTTCACGGCCTTTGAGCATCTTGGCCGCGGGTAGAATGTCCTCGTAGCTGCCGTTGGTACAGGAACCGATCATGACCTGCTCGACACGCTCGCCGGCGACCTCGCGGACGGGCACGACCTTGTCGGGCATGCTCGGACACGCGATGAGCGGTTCGAGATCCGAGAGATCGATGGTGATCTCGTCGGCGTACTCGGCGTCCTCGTCGGGTTCGAGTTCGACGTACTCGTCAGGTCGACCAACGCGTTCGAGGTAGTCTTTGGTCTGTTCGTCGGTCGGGAAAATCGAGGAGGTCGCACCCAACTCGGTGCCCATGTTGGTGATCGTCGTTCGCTCGGGAACCGTGAGCGTCTCGACGCCGGGGCCAGTGTACTCGAAGACCTTGCCGACGCCACCTTTCACGCTGAGCCGTCGCAGCATCTCAAGAATGACATCTTTGCACGAGGCCCAATCAGGAAGCTCGCCTTCGAGGCGAACGTTGACGACTTCGGGCATCTCGACGTAGTAGGCACCGCCGCCCATGGCGACGGCGATATCAAGACCACCCGCACCGATAGCGAGCTGTCCGAGACCGCCGGGCGTTGGCGTATGACTGTCCGAGCCGAGAAGCGTCTTGCCGGGTGCCGCAAAGTTCTCCTTGTGGACGTTGTGACAGATACCGTTGCCGGGTCGCGAGAAGTGTGCACCGAAGGTGCCAGCAGCCGACCGCAGGAAGCGGTGGTCGTCCGTGTTTTTAAAGTCGAACTGGTAGGTCTGGTGGTCACAATACTGCGCTGCGAGTTCGGTCTGGACGTCTTCGAGCCCGAGAGCTTCGAACTGCAGCCAGACCATCGTCCCCGTCGTATCTTGGGTCAGCGTCTGGTCGATTTCGATACCGATCTCCTCTCCGGGGGTGAGATCCCCCTCAACGAGGTGATCGTCAAGGATTTTCTCTGTGAGCGTCAGTCCCATAACACTCGCCGATGGTCCCTACGCGGGTATAAATCCCGCGTATTTCTCGACAGTTAACCGTGTCAAATATAGCCGGCAGCGAGTGTTTGCTCAACTGAGCGACCTCGCGCGCGAGGCAAACCACTGCATGGATCTCGGTAAGGTTTTGAGCGATCCATGGGAGGTGCATTTATGTTCGAATCAGGCGCGTTCGTCGGCCAGCATCTCACACCACTTGAGGACAGCCAACTCCAGCCGAACGGCGTCGACCTCACGGCCGCAAACGTATTCAGCCAAACTGAGACAGGACGAATCAGCCGGGACGGAAAAACGGTGGGCGACCGCGAAGCAGTCGAGCCCGTCGACGGAACGTTCGTCCTCGAACCGGGGGCATACATCGTCCAGTACGGCGAGACCGTCCGCATTCCCGACGAGCACATTGGCTTTATTTACCCACGCTCGTCGCTGATGCGAAACTCCTGTATGCTCCACACTGCGGTCTGGGATGCTGGCTACGAGGGCAAAGGCGAGGGACTCTTAGAAATCCATCACAAAATCGAGATCGAACAGGGTGCGCGAATCGCTCAACTCGTCTTTGCTGAGGCTGACCACGAGGGTACCTACGACGGCAGTTATCAGGGCGAAAACGTCGACTAACGACTGGGAGGCAGTGGCTACTCAGGAGTTATTCGGATACTACCTCTTCGATTCCCGTCGCTGCAGGCTCGTCGAAGATGTCTTCCCATTCCTCCTCTGTGGCCCCCTCTTCGAGCATCGTAGATTCATCGACCAACAATGAGGCGAGATACGGCGCGTCGGGATTGAAATGGCTGTGAGTCAGTGTCGAGACGGTGTGTTCGAGTGCACGATCCAAACTCGGGGTTGTCCGAACAAGTCGATGGCGGATCCCCCGCGAGCGATCATGAACGAACAACTCGATTTCGTCGGTCGGCAAAAAGATGTCGACCGGCTTGAGAATAATATCGTACGAGCGCTGGTAGTGACTAAATACCAGTGCGTCTGCCAGCGGTTCGTCACCGAATTTGACGATCTCTGGGTCGACAGCCCAGCCCGAATCGAGATGGCCGTCGAGCTTGCGGTAATTAATGACGTTGCGTACGGTTGTCCGCTCGCGAATCGTCGCTAAGTCGATTTCGGGAGTCGGTTTGAACTGGGAGACGAACGTAGCCAGAAGCGACGTGAACGACTCGTCGACGCTGTCGTCGGTCCCGGTCGCCTCGATTTCGGGCGCGCGTGGCGAATCCGTGGCTGGTCGGATAAACGGGCTTTCGTCCGGCGGTCGTCCAGTATCGCTCATGGTGTGTTTCTCAGTCGACAGTCTATATGTGAACGTTCGTACTATCTACTCAAAAATCCATCTACGCGTCAGACACTACCGGTCGAGAATCACGGTAGTCGTATAGTCGACTGGTAGGCGTCGACTACTCGCTGCCGATTGTTCTTTGGCCGGTGGTAGGTCTCACCTAGTGAGTATCAGTCATTTACAGGCTGAGAGGGAATAAACCGGACAAAGCCGGCGCAGGAAAACGGGCTGGGAGGGAGTTGAACCACGGTCGCAGCAAGCTGCTCTCTGATTCAACTCTTCGGTAGCTGCTTCACTCTCCACGTTGTTCCGAGCAGAAGCGGGCTGGGAGGGAGTTGAACCCCCGACCGTCTGGTTAAAAGCCAGACGCTCTCCCTAACTGAGCTACCAGCCCTCATCCTGAGTTGCCTGCACTCGCTCATAAGGGTTTTTATCAGCGGCGACTGCGACGCTGGTTCACACAGTCGACTATACTGACAGAATAGCTGTTGGGCTACGGCTCGTCAGTAAAGTATGCTGCGAGTGCGTCAGCAACGACCTCACCCGGCAGGCGGTTCTCCATTGAGGCTCGATGTCGGAGTTCCAGATACACCGAAGGGGGCAGTTGTATCGAAAGCTCGCCAAGCGAGATGCCGTGGTCCCGAAGTGCACGCTGGGCGTCTGAGCCGTCGTTGATCGCACTGGCAACCGAGCGAATATCCCGAACCGTCAGCTCAGCATCGAGACTCGCCCACGCGAGCAGGTATCGATCTTCCGTTGGGACGCGGGCGATATGTTTGGCAGCAGTCGGAGCGATATGTCCGCGGGCGACATGTCGACGGATCGACTGGGGCAGATCGTGGACGCGCGCCCACTTTCGAATAAACGAGACTGTCACTCCCTCGCCAGCACGCTCGGCGGCTGCTTTGTATGAGCCGGTTCCCCGAACAAGCGCCGCACAGGCTGCAGCCCCGCGCAGCATCAACACGTGATCGTTACCACCGACCGCGCCGGTTGCAAACTCGTAGACGACCTCGGCGGCTTCGGCAACGCTCTCAGGATCATCAGGATCGAAGCCGACAGCCTCGGTGGCCCGCTCACCAGTGATCTCCGGGTCCGCACGGACAACTGGCGTCCCGACCGGCGTTTCGCGGTCAGTGCCATACTCCTTACTCATTGCCAGTACATTCGAGGCGCATACTAAAAATACCCCGCTCGGCTGCGGATAGACCGCTCTCTAAAAGCCGGCTCATCTGTCGACTCCAACTCACGAGCCAGCGGTGAAACTGCAGTTGGGCCAGCACGACACACAGACAAACACAGCAATCGAATAACGAGCTACGGACACGGGACGCCAGTAGCCTCGTTTTCAGGAGCCTCATCGGTCGACTCCTCGGCGTCGACTGTCTCGGTTTCTTCATCGGTCTTATTGTCGCCTTTGGCCTCGGCGGCCGCCCGCTGCTCGGAGAGGTGTTCCCAGATCTCTGTGCAGCCAGCACCATCCGAGAGGTTCGACAGATGGCTGGTTTCGTCGTCGCTCATCGGCTTGCCCCCGTCTCGCGAGAGCCTTCTCGTGGGAGATCCGCCGTGATGTACAGTCGTGGTGCGTCCGGTACAGTCATCACTCCTCTGTAGCAAGCCACCACGGTTAACGGTCGCCTAACCCGTAACACTGGCCCGCGCTCGGTGATACAGGAGGCTGTTGCTGGTAGTGATGACACGCCACACGTGGCAAAATCGCCTGACTGCGCGTCGGTAGTCGCCCAAACGCGCGTCAACGGTTCGGTCAGCGATTGCTGTCGTCGACTGATACAGGTCCAGCGAGCCCAAAGAAACAGTCATGAGTGTGGCTCTCCGAATCCTCGACGACGGTGCCTGGCTGTCAGTCAACGATCAGCGCCGGGTCAGCGTCAGCGAACTCTGGCGAGTCGACGCACC
>PWFE01000029.1 GCA_003554115.1 Haloferacaceae archaeon
GCCAGCATCGACTCCAGTGCGTCGGCCCGAAAGCCGAGGGCTTCGTCCGTATCAAACCGGATGATCTCGCCGGTTTCAGTGCGTGGTCGTCTACCGTCGGGTTCGTAGTAGTAGCTGCGCTTGTGGTGTTCCCACAGCCAGCGGTCTTTGACGACCGGCGTCGTCTCCGGGTCGCAGTACGACTCGAAATACTGCTGGAGACGGCCCGCGCGCTCGACGGCGGCGTCGACCGCCTGCTGGGGTGCCTCGATGGGTGACGACGGAGGGGTTGCTGAGGCCTCTGGCTCCGAGTTGCCCTGCCCTGAGGCCTCGGCGTCGTCGACTGACATGGCCCGACGTACCGAGCAGATACGTATATACTTCTGGGAACGAATATCATTGCTGATAACCTACCGGTACACACCGGGTCACCAACAGACTAGCTTGCTGGTGTTTCGGCGGCTCTCACGGCACTTTCGTCACTGTATGGCCCAACTCCTCGACTGCCGCCGCGATAGCGTCGTGGTCGGCGGTCGCCTCATAGTAAAAGACGAGATCGAACGTCCCCTCTCGAAGGAGTTGTTGGCACTCCCAGACGAACGCCTCGTCGTCGACAGTCAGCCCCTGAAACTGGTTCGACGCGAAGTCGGTGTTGTCGTTGCCCGCATAGATGTAGGTCTCGCCTTTGTCGGCGTGTTCGGCGATAATGTCGTTGAGTTCGACCGTGAGCTCGTGCATCTCCAGATCCTCTTGGCCCGACAGCTCGGTGTGGACGATCAGTCCCACAAGGTCGATCTCGCCGGGTTCGAGCAGTGCTTTCGTTCGCTGGTATAGATCGTTGTCGAGAACCTCGCTCATACCCTTTCGTCTGTGGTCGACCAGTAAACGACTGCCGATTGCTCGCTCTCTTGGGAGTCGCGAGCCTCCCGTGTGGGCATAGCGTTTTATTATCACACTCTCGTAGTGTTCAGTATGTCCGAGTCGGTCCGCCGGTTCGTCGTCGGTCGTGACCGGACGGTCACCCGACAGATTCTGGCACTGAGCGGCGTGCTGACGGTGACTGCGTTTGGAACGGTTGCCGTCCCGACCGTCTGGGCCGAATACGTCTCGGTTAGCGGTGCCGAAACGATGCGGCTGGCGACTGCCGGGGCGTTTGTGTTGGCGGTCGTTGCTGCGGTGTATCTGCTGTCGGTCGCCGGTGAGATCAACCCGTATGTACCAACGGCAGCAGTGTTTGTTGTGCTGACAAGCTACGGCGTCACGGGTGTCGTCACCGGCTCTCAGCTTGTTTTTCTGCTCGGCCCGTCGATCTTTCTGGGGATTCTCGCCGCGCTGTCGGCGTACGCCAACGACGGCGCAATCGCCTCGCTGTCGGTTGTGTTCTTTCCGGTGTTCGGCTATATGATCAACGCGCCGTACGGCATCGCAACCGGCTTTGGGACGGCCGACCGAATCCGTCTCGCACTCATTTTCAGCCTACTGTTTACGCTCTCGATCGGCATTGCAGGCTTTCTGATCGGCTCGGCGATCCGTCGAGTCGTCGACTATGCCGGGCTGTTTACGGTCACGGAACTGGCCGCAGTTGACGACGCTGAGACGGCCGAGGACCCTTCGACACCCCACGAGGTCGACGACCAGCAGTAACAACGGGCCAACAAAAAGAAACGCGGCTTACTCGGAGACGGCGACGGGCTCGCTCTGGTCGGCCATCGCCAGTACGTCATCGAAAAAGTCCAGTGAGTCGTGCGGGCCGGGGTTGGCTTCAGGGTGGTACTGACGGGTAATAATGCCGAGTTCCTCGCTGGCGAGTCCTTCGGCGGTGTCGTCGTTGACGTTGATCTGTTTAACCGTCAACTCGCCGGGGTCCGAGACCGTATAGCCGTGGTTTTGGGTCGTCATCACGACGCGGCCCGAATCGAGATCACGAACCGGCTGGTTGACGCCGCGGTGGCCGAACGCCATCTTCTCTGTGTCGCCGCCAAAGGCGCGGGCGACGATCTGCTGGCCGAGACAGATGCCAGCAATTGGGAGTTCGCCGGCGAACTCTTCGACAAGCGACTGGGCGTTGGTGAAGTTTGCGGGATCGCCGGGGCCGTTCGAAATGAACAGCACGTCGGGATCGACGTCCTCGACGTCCGAGATGCTGGCCGTACACGGCAGGACGTGGACGTCCGCGCCGCGTTCGTTGAGTGAGGAAATAATCGACCCTTTGGCTCCACAGTCAATGAGTGCGACATCGTAGGAGCCATCGCCGAGATGGGTTTCTGGTTCCGGAATGGTGACCTGCTCGCCGATGTCGACGTGGTCGCTCATCGCTTTGCACGCGGCGAGTTCGGCTTTGGCGTCTTCGGGGGTGACGTCTTCGCCAGCTGCAATCCCACATTTCATCGCGCCCCCGTTTCGAATCGAGGTGACCAGATCACGGGTTTCGATGTGGTCGATCGCTGGCACGCCTTCGCTTTCGAGCCAACTCGCCACGTCGTCGGTGAACTCGCGGGCGACGGCGGCACGGGGGTGGACACGACCCGACTCGAAGCGGTCTGCCCGGACCCCGTAGTTACCGATCAGCGGGTACGAGAAGGTGAGCACCTGCTCTTCGTAGGAGGGGTCGGTGAGACTCTCTTCGTACCCGGTATAGGCAGTTGTGAAAACCAGTTCTCCGCGTGTACGGCCCGGCGCGCGACAGCGGGCTTCGATGACGCGGCCGTCGGCCAGAGCGATGTAGGCGTCCGACATTACGAGTACCGTATCGTTTGTCGTTCTTAAGTGCGTCGTTCGAAGCTGAACTACGAAATTCGTAATCGGTATACCATTCGGTCCACATGGGCCAGTATGGATGACCTCGACCGGGAGATTCTGTCTCTTCTGCGACGGGACGCACGGACACCCTACACGGAGATTGCCGCCCAGGTCGGCACCAGCGAGGGCACCGTCCGCAACCGCGTCGACCGGCTGACTGAAAACGGCATTATCGAACGCTTTACAGTCACCACCCAGACGGGCAACGTCAAAGCGATGATCGAAATCTCGGTCGATATGAACGTCAACACCAACGAGATCTCCGCACGGATGGCCGACTGGGATGAAGTCGATTTCGTCTGGCAGGTCTCAGGCGATGACGACATTGTGCTCGTCGTCGACTGCGTCGACACCCAAGCGGTCAACGACCTCATCGGGCAGGCTCGCGAAATGGAGGAAGTAAAGGGAACGACCACCCGGCTGATTCTCGACGAACGACTCGGTTGAGACGTGCCGAAGCCCTTAGGCGGCGGCCCCGCCCACAGCGTATATGAACGATTCAACGCGCGTCGACTGGCGACCGTGGGGCCCCGATGCCTTTAGGGAGGCCGAACGCACCGCCAAACCCGTTCTGTTGTCGCTCACTGCAACGTGGTGTGGGGCCTGCCACGAAATGGACGCCCGGACGTACGCCGAACCCCGGATCGCTGCCAACATCAACGATAGCTTCGTGCCGATCCGCGTCGACGTCGACCGGCATCCGCGCGTCCGCGAACGCTACAACATGGGTGGGTTTCCGACCACCGCGTTTCTCACCCCGCAGGGCAAACTTCTCAGCGGTGCGACGTATCTCGGCCCTGATGGCCTCCGACAGGTTCTCGACCGCATTCGCGAGCTGTGGGACGAGAACGGAGCGGCTGCGGGTCGGGTTCCACGGGCGCTCGTCGACGAACCAACTCCCAGCGGTGAGCTCACCGACACCATCGAACAGCATCTCGCCGGCCAACTCACCGAGCAGTTCGATCCACAACATGGCGGCTGGGGGACCGACGCGAAGTTCCCACTGCCCCGTACTGTCGAGTTCGCCCTCAAACGCGAACAACAACAGGCCCTCCAGACGCTGGATGCCATCGCCCAACACCTCCATGATTCTGTCGACGGCGGTTTCTTTCGGTTCGCCACAGCTCGCGATTGGTCCGATATCCGCTACGAAAAAGTTCTCCCCGAAAACGCCGCGCTGCTCCGGGCGTTTGCTAACGCCTACCTGTACACTGGCGAGGAGGCCTACCGCGAACCAGCCGCCCGGACCGTCGAGTATCTCACCGACGAACTGTGGACCGGCATTGCGGTCGGCGGCAGCCAGGGCCCCGGCCAGGGGGCTGCCTACTACACACTGGATGCCGACGAGCGCGCCGACCACGACTCGCCGCGCACGGATCTCACCGTCTTTGCGGGAGCCAACGCACTGGCCGTCGACGCTCTGTTAACCTACTACAGCTACACCGACGACGAGACGGCCAAACGCTACGCAAAACGGATTATCGACGCGCTTGAAGCCGAGTTAGTCGACACCAACTCTGGAGTAGTCACCCACTACCGGGCTGGCGATGAGACGGGTGAGACACAGCTGCTCGAAGATGTCGCCCGTGTCGTTAGCGCGTGGTGCCGCGCTCACCAAGTGCTCGGTGAGGACCGCTACACTGCGGTCGCCCGACGGGTAGCCGACGAGGCGATTGTCGAGCTCCAAAGCGAAACAGGGGCGTTCTGCGATGGTCCCGCCCGTGGTGAGGGGTTGTGTGATCGGCCGCTGTACCCCATCGATACCGCAGTTGAGTTCGCCGACGCCCTGTTTGAGCTCTCGATTCTCACCGATAACTCGTCGTACCACAAGCGTGCGGTCAAGGCGATGGAGGCGTTTGCCGGCGCGTGGGACCGGATCGGTGTTCAGGTTGCAGGCTACGGCAGCGTTGCGGCCCGGCTTCTCGACGACCCGCTGGTAATCGACGTCGGCGGGCCCGCTGGCTCGGAACTCCATCGGGTGGCCTGCCGAGTAGCCGACCACGAACGCATTATTATCCCGAACGCCGCCGGACTCGAAGTCGACGAAGCTAGCGTCCGAACCAGTGACGAACCACCCGCAAGCGACCCCGACGGACTCATCCAGCAGGTCTCGACGGCCGTCGACCGGGAGTCTGCAGACTAAACTGCCGACGCGTTTTTATTGCTGTAACTGAACGTCTGGGTATGGCGAATCTCCGCGATCTCGGCCTTTCGGAGTACGAATCCAGAGCCTACCGGTCATTACTCCGGACCGGACCGACAACTGCAAAGGAGTTGTCACGGACGAGCGAGGTGCCGATGGGGCGGATCTACGACGTCCTCAACGGACTCGAACACCACCAGTTAATCCGAAGTCAGGCCGCCGGTCGACCGAAAAAGTACGTCGCGGTCGAACCCGAGGTTGCCTTAGATCGACTGCTGGCAGTCAAAAAGCAGGAACTCGAAGCCCAAGCCGAACAGTACGAATCAGTTGTCGAGACGCTGGTCGACGAAATGGACGCCCACGAGCCGGTCGACGAGCAGTTCTGGACGGCTGCAGTCGGTCCTGACGAAACGCTCGGGCTGCTTCTCGAACGGATTTCTGCGGCCGAAAATGAACTCATCTACGTGGCGGGTACACCCGCCTCAGGAATCGATCTCACAGAGGCGAGTCGGCAAATAACCGATAGCCTCCAAGCTGCTCTTGACCGCGGCGTCGACGTCGAGTTGTTGATCACGCCGACCGTTGTCGACGAGCTTCCGGATCGGAATGTCGCCCGCCAGCACGGTCGACTCACCGAGTACGGTAACTTCTCGATTCGGACGCTTGAGACGGTCGAAGGGACGTTTACGCTGCTGGATCGAATCGAGGTCTGTATTGCGGTCCCCAATCCGATGGATCCGACGAAATCGTTTGCGATGATCGATCTCAAAGATATGACGTTTGCGAGCGATCTCCGCGAGGAGTTCGTCTCGCGATGGCAGCAAGCCGAGCCGTTCGAA
>PWFE01000140.1 GCA_003554115.1 Haloferacaceae archaeon
ACGCCGAGAACAGACGCAATCATCGGCCACAGTCAGAAGTTACGGCAACCGGCTGAACGACTTCATTCTGTGGGCTGAAAATCAGGGCATCGAATCGATGGGCGAACTCACTGGCTGGGAGATCGACGACTACCAGATGTACCGTGAGTCGCAGGATATCGCCCCAGCCACGGTGAAGGGTACGATGGTCGCCGTCCGCCAACTCCTGTTGTACTGTGCTCGCGTCGAGGTCGTCGACGAAGATCTACCAGAGAAAGTCGACATACCGACGCTCTCGAAAGCCCAAGCATCCAGTAGTGACCGCTTAGAGACCAAAGAGGCGAAAGCACTACTCAACTTCTACCGCGATTCGAAGGCCTACTTCGGAACCGCGTGGCACGCGTTTCTCGAAGTCGCTTGGCACACTGGTGCCCGTCTCGGCGGCATCCGGTCGCTGGACCTTCGGGATTTCAACGCTGACGACCAGACGCTTGAGTTCCGCCACCAACCCAGCAGCGGAACACCGCTGAAAAACAAGGAGGAAGGCGAGCGGATTGTCGGGATTGGGCCGTCGGTGGTCGAAGCCTTGGAGATGTACATTACCCGCGAGCGGTCGGACAAGCGGGACGAACACGGCAGAGAACCGCTATTCTCCTGTTCACAGGGTCGACCGTCAAAGTCGACTATTCGCGGCTGGAGCTACCTCGGCACCCAGCCCTGCTTGCACCAGCCGTGCCCACATTCAGCCGAACGTCACACCTGCAAGTTCACTGACCGAACGCACGCGAGCAAGTGCCCATCCTCGCGGTCACCGCACATGATTCGGACGGGCTCGATCTCGTGGCAGCTCGACCGCGGCGTGCCTATCGATCTCGTCGCCGAGCGGGTGAACGCCGCCCCGGATACGATCCGCCGGTACTACGACAAGAGCACTGAGTTAGAGAAATTTCGAGAGCGTCGACAGAACATCACAACCCAACTGGATATTGATAACGATGAGTAATAGAAAATTCGAAAACGGACAGTACAGAGTCGGAACATACGCATTTCGCGCGTTGTGGGCAACCCTCCGTCCCCATTCTATTACCAACTGATACCGATTCGTAGACGATACTGTCTGTACTCAATCGGTCTAGGAGATAGTCGACTGTCAGCCGAAGCTTCATACTTCTGGTCTGATATAGCAGGGTATGTCGACTGCGGCGTCGCTTTCGGAGCCACAGGTGCTCGCCCACACCAAACAGCGGCTGTTTCCCGACGACGACAGCACGGACACCTATGCGGTTGTCGATACCCAGTTCGCTCAAGACGAGTGGCTGGCAGCCGAACCGATTCCCGACGAGATCCGCTCACAGCTGGCCCCGTTTAATCACGTTAAAATTGGGAGCGGCTATCCGGATCTGGTTGGGGTGCGTGTGTTGGAGTCTGACCTGCTCGCCGTCGACCGGCTGGGCGAACAGCCGCCGCTGATTGCCATAGAGGCGAAGGGCTACACCGGCAGTCGAACGGTCGACGTCGAAACTGGAGTAGTCCAGGCCTACGACCGACTGGGTGAGGTCAACGCTGCCTACGTCGCCGCGCCGGGCGCAGCCGTCTCCCAATCTGCGCGCACGCTCGCCCGCGAACTCAACGTCGGCGTGCTGGCCGTTGATGCCGATGGTGGGGTCGAACCGCTTGAAGTCCCACGAGTGGTCGGGAACCGTACCTCCGATGAGGCGAGTGCGATTCGGTTCCAAGCGACCGCCCAGGGTGTCGCCGAGAAATCCTTCGGGCTGAATCATCCGAAAAATTATCTGGCCTATCCGCTGGCTCACTATCACGCAGACGATACTGCAACAGTGCTTGCCGAGAACGTCGTCCGGGCCGTCGACAGTGCCCGCCAGGGAGCTGTCTTTCTGGGCCTCGTAACCGACAGCCCAGCCGACGAACGACTCACCTCGCTCGGCCAAGAGGTCGTTCGGTTCGCGCTTGAGCGCTACAAGGGCTCGGTCGATGCGGCTCTGGATGCCTTCCAGGAGTGGCATGGTTCGCGAGGCCGGTTCTGTGATGTTGCCCCGGAGTGGGGATTGGTCGCTCGGCGGGTTGTCTGGGCGTATCCGGCGACCCAGCTGCTCGTCGAGGAGCTGCAGACGATGTGTGACGACGGTATACCTGATCCATCGCTTGTCGACCTTATCGAGTGGCTACACGTTCATCATCCCACGTTTGCGATTGAGCTGTTCATCCGCGGAGACCAGTCAGTTCGGAGTCGCGTGCTTGACGGAGACGGCAATCTCCAAGTCGACCAGCTTGTCGATGGGACCGTTTTTCATTCGCCGACTGTCTTCCAGCTCAAAGCGATGTTGTATCACGCCGGTATTCTATCTGAGCGCGGAACCGAGCCACACCGTCTCGATCCGACCACTGACTCGTGGCAACTTCGTAATCCGTTGGATCCGTTTCGCTGAGTCGACACCTCTGAGTGTGGCGAGCGCGTGACACCTCATACAGACACCACGTTTCCGGTGAAACAGCGTTTACGCCCACAGCAGTCGACAGAGCCACCCACACCGGATTTCCGGTGAATGGACTGCGTGGTTTTCGACCTGATTGTCGACCTGATTGCTGCCGTCCAGTGACCAGATCTCGTGTGGATGGTCGGCTTCCTTGTGCAGATGATCGACTCCCGTTCTCGAACCCGCCAACAATCGGATGAACCGCAGACACACACCACGTTTCCGGTGAAACAACGTTCAGAGGTGTCTCTAAGGAAAGCCAGCACTGTCGGCCGTCCCGCTTTTTAATACAAATTTGACAAACTTAATTCAACCACTTAGTTATTTTTATATACTGGTCCGACTAACAGACCAGTAAACTACTCGCAAACAGTTTTTAATTACTACTCGTTTGGCGTCGATTGGAATCGAACCCTGTTTTATTGGTGTCTCTTGCTGTTGATATTTGTTCTGTTCTACTGTGATTATTCGCTACGTCACCGGCTTCTGTCCGGCTTCGTCCGGAGTTATTCGTGCTAAGTCGATAACGCATACCCGCGTTTCAGTTCGACCCCCTCTCTCGCAGTGGCTTTCACCGGAAACGTGGTGTGTGTGTGTCAAGCGGGCCGAAGGGAAACGCATTTCACCGGAAACGCGGTGTCTCCGAGTATGTCTGAGAGTGCGGACGATCTATTTACCCGTGAGGACCCCATCTTTGCCAACAAGGAACTACTGGAGATCAGCCACCTGCCGGGGGAGGGCCGGATCGTCGGCCGGGACGACGAGATCTCACAGCTCGCGACGGCGGTCAATCCCGCGATTTTCGGCCAGAGTCCGAGCAACGTCCTGATCTACGGCAAAACGGGTACCGGCAAATCACTCTGTGCAAAGTACGTCTCCCGTCGACTCATCGAGACTGCCGGCGATGAGGGCGTGACCGCAACGTTTGCCTATGTCGACTGCGCTCAGGATACCACTGAAACCCAGGCCGTCCAGACAATCGCTGACAGCGTCAACGATGTCGAAGAAACCGATATCAACGTCCCCGATAAAGGATTGAGCACGTCGACGTACTACAAACGACTCTGGCGAATTCTCGACCAGCGATTCGATGTCGTCGTCATCATTCTCGACGAGATCGACAAACTCTCAGACGACGACATTCTTATGCAACTCTCGCGTGCGGGTGAGGCTGGAAAAGTCACCGACTGCAAACTTGGCGTTCTCGGGATTAGCAACAAAATTCAGTACAAAGACCGGATGGACGAACGCGTCAAATCCAGCCTCTGCGAGCGGGAGTTCGTCTTCCCGCCGTACGATGCCAACCAACTTCGCAACATTATGGACGCCCGCAGCGACGCCTTCCGGGATGGTGTTCTTGAGGGTTCGACCATCCCACGGGCAGCCGCGCTTGCTGCCCGCGAACATGGAGATGCGCGCAAAGCTATCGACATCCTGCGGTATGCCGGCGAGATCGCTCAGTCTAAGGGTTCAAATACGGTCAAAGAGCAGTTCGTCACCCAAGCCCGCCAGCGCGCCGAAACCGACCGATTTAGGGAGCTTATTCGCGGTTCGACCCCCCACTCTCGGTACGTCTTGCAGGCGCTCGCGCTGCTTTCGCTTTCGACCACCGACCAAGACGGCTTCCGAACGAGTCGGGTGTACGAAATTTACGAAAACATCTGTCGACAGGAGGGTTCGGATAGCCTCTCGCTTCGGCGAGTTCGGGATCTCCTCAAAGAACACGCGTTTCTCGATATCATCGAGCAGTCCAAACACAGCGGTGGTAGTGCTGAGGGCAGTTACACGAAACACCAGTTGTTGGAGGACCCGGAAGTCGTCAAAGACGTGTTGACCGAAGAGTCGACGTAGTACTGTAGTGATCAAAGCAATGCCACTGTGACAGGCAGAGACCGCAAAAATCAGTGGTCGGACGGTGCGTGAGTGTGTCGACTCGTCTTAGCCCAGCAGGCCGAGGTCCTGAATGCGCTCGACGATCTGCTCGACGGCGGCGGTGGCATCTTGGGTCTGCTTGCCGCCCGTGATAACGATTTTCCCGCTGCCGAACAGTAGGATGACGACCTCTGGTTCGTCCATTCGGTAGACGAGTCCGGGGAACTGCTCGGGTTCATATTCGACGTCCTCGAGTCCAAGTCCAATCGCAAGCGCGTTGAGGTTGAGGTTGTGACCTAGGTCCGCACTTGAGACGATGTTCTGGACGGTGATCTCAGGGTTGTCTTCGACCGGAATACTCAGCCCGCGCAGCTTCTCGAAGATAATTCCCAGTGCTTCATGAACATCGTCGATGCTTTTGGCACCGGTACAGACGATTTTTCCGGATCGGAAGATCAGTGCGGCTGCCTTTGGTTCTTGGGTTCGGTAGACAAGCCCAGGGAAGTTATCCGGGTTAAAATCAGCTCCCGGAAGGTCCTCGGCGAGAGCTTCGAGATCGAGCTCCTGACCAATACCTGTCGATGCGACCACGTTCTGAATTTCAATGGAGTCTGCCGGCGCGCTCATCTATACTACCTTATATACATGCCTCCCTTATAAACCGACCCGTTATAAACTACTTTCGCCGGTTTTATATGTTTCTGCCAACTGACGTAGGCCGTCTACGTACCCGATTTCCCGGTTTGCCGGGCTTGCCCTTTGCGGCTGTTGGTTAGTTTCACATCTTGCGGTCGGAAATTGGAGAGGTGCTTTTGGGTGATTTAAGACGCCGGCTGTGGCCGATTATGCTGTACTGTTTCTCGTCTCATGCGTACGCGAGCATAGAAATTTATTTTTGATCACAATTTTGCCCGAGTTGTGCTCTACCGATCGCACTCAGTCGTCGAAAGGAGGGTCGACATCACAGAACTTGCCATGTGGGCAGTTCACATGACTGCTGGTCACAAGAGGTGAACAGTCGACGATTATCTTCACTATTTTTTGAATTCGGGACGGGATCAACGGCGTTAAATACATACCTCCCATCCGAATGAATGCGAAGGTCGGTTGGGTCACTCTGACCGGCACCCGTTGTCGGAATCGCCCGACGGCGGCCATCTCGAAACAACGCCCTTAAGTGTATCAGGGCATTCGGATGGAATGCAGACAAAACACACGCGAGATTGCAAGGCCGTTCAATCCGGCCGGCACTC
>PWFE01000005.1 GCA_003554115.1 Haloferacaceae archaeon
ATGGAAGTCGGCCGAACCCATCCCGACGACGTGAGCGACGACGTCGACCTGCTGTTTTCGTCGCTTCCCTCCGGCATCGCCAGCGAAGTCGAACCCCTGTTTTTGGAAGAAGGGTACGTCGTCTCTTCGAACTCCTCGAACGACAGGATGGGCGAAGATATTCCACTCACGATCCCGGAGATCAACCCTGATCACCTCGGATTGATCGATGTCCAGCGCGACAACCGCGGCTGGGACGGCGCACTTATCAAAAACCCCAACTGCTCGACAATCACGATGGTGCCGACGCTTGCCGCGCTCGACCAGTTCGGTCTCGAACGCGTCGACGTCACCACCCTGCAGGCCGTCTCCGGGGCGGGCTACTCGGGTGTCACCTCGATGGAGATTATCGACAACGCGATTCCCCACATCGGCGGTGAGGCTCCGAAAATGGAGACCGAATCCCGCAAACTCCTCGGTTCATTCGACGGCGCAGAGCTCAGCCACCACGAGACGACCGTCAACGCCTCGTGTAACCGGATTCCAACGCTCGACGGCCACCTCGAAAGTCTGTTTGTCGATCTCGCCGACGAGCCAACCCCCGAAGAAGCCCGCCAAGCGATGCGGGAGTTCCCCGGCGTCGACCTACCAAGCGCGCCCGAGCAACTCATCCACGTCTTTGGTGAGGACGAAATGTACCGTCCACAGCCACGGATGGACCGCGCGCGAGCCAACGGCATGCAGATTTCGGCCGGCGGCATCGAACAGACTGGTTCGGGTATCAAATACAACTGTCTGGCCCACAACACCATTCGTGGTGCCGCGGGCGCAAGCCTATTGAACGGCGAGTTGCTGGTCGACGAAGGCTGGATCTAACTTAGTTTCGAACTGTTCAGTTTTTCGTTGTTTTTGGTCATTGAATCACACGTTGGTCGACCGTCATCGAGTTTGGGTTCCGCACCAACACTTTTGTAGGTGAACTTGTATCATAAACTATGACAGATGTCTTTGTTGGTCGGTTGATGTCATCGCCAGTCGTCTCAGTAACACCCGACACACCAGTCCAAGAGGCTGCAACCCAACTGTTGGACAACGATATTAGCTCGCTGGTCGTCACCGATGAGGCCAACGAGATAGTTGGAATTCTGACCTCAACCGATTTTGTTCGGATGATCGCCGACGAGACGGTAGCCGCCGAGACGACGGTGGCTGACTACATGACGACCAGCGTTGTGACGGTGACTGCCAACGACTCGGTCGACGCGGTGGCCAAAACGATGGTCCAGCGCGGCTTTCATCATCTGCCCGTGGTCGACGAATCGCGGGTTATCGGGATGGTAACTACGACCGATGTGACGGCCTACGTCTCACACATCGAATCGCCACCCACAGCGTAGACGGCGTACCGAGAATCGCTACAGCACCTGATTTTCAAACTCGGTTTCGCCGTTGCGGTAGCGTTCGACGTTGGTCGCCAGAATATCTGCGAGCCGCTCGTAGTAATCAGGGGTGTGGCCCGCGTTGTGCGGAGTGATCGAGACAGTGTCGAAATCCCACAGTGGGTGGTCGTTCGGTAGCGGTTCGGGATCGGTGACGTCGATTGCCGCACCCGCGATCCGGTTGGCTTGGAGGGCGCTCACAAGATCATCGGTGTCGACCACGCCGCCGCGGGCGATGTTGACAAGGTATGCGTCGGTCGGCAGCGTGAGGAACGCTCCGCTGTCGATGATGCCGCGTGTCTCGTCGGTTAGTGGGCAGGCCAACACGAGATAATCGGTGCGAGCCAGCGCGTCGTGAATGTCATCGAAGCCCAGCACCTCGTCGGTTGGGCCTCCCTTTTCAGGAGTGTATCGGACTCCAATCGTCTCGACACCAAAGGGTTCGAGCCGGTCGACGATCGCTTGGCCGATTGCGCCGAGGCCGACGACAGTCACCGTACTGCCCTGGAGTTCGCGAGCCGGATACGAGCGCCACTCGTTTCGGTCCTGTTGTCGCCAAGCCTGTCTGAAGCCGCGAACGTGTGAGAGAATCGCACCGAGAACGTATTCGGAGATGTTGGGGCCGTGGACGCCCGATGCGTTGGTGACAGCTGTCCCGTTGGCCTCGAATGCATCGAGATCGAGATGGCCCACACCGGCGTACACACAGCCAAACAGATCGAGATTCTCGGCGGCCTCGATTGCTTCCGTACTCATCGAAAACCCGGTGGCAATCGGCACGGTTTCGAGCAACTCGGCCTCCTGTGCTGGCGTTTTACCGACGGCGATTTCGGTCTCGGGCAGCCGTTCGCCGAGTGCGCTTGCGTAGTCTCTGGCCGAAAGCCCGTGAATTTTCTGTCTGAGGACCGCAATTTCAGGAGTCGACATACCTGCTGTTTTGGCTCAACCTACATGAGTGTGGGGTCAGATTTCGCCTGAATAACATGTGTGGGTTCAAACGCTGTTCCTCCCGGAGAATCCGCACAGACCAACCGTGCGACCCGATGTAAGTACGACAACCCGTCTTCGTGAAGTAGCATTGAAAAGACGCATCAGCACAGTCGACGTCTCACGGCCTGTGGGCACAATATTGAATATTCGGCTACACGTATTGGTGAATGGTACCATGTCACGGGAGTCGACTGTCTACGACGAAACCGCCGAGCGGTTTCTCGCGGTCGAATCAGCACTCGAAGCGACAGCGACGTCGCCGGCTCCCATCGAAGGCATCGTTTACGACGCGACACTCGTCTCGCCGGCCGTCCTGCCGATAGGCGTGCGCCGTCGACTCGCCGAAGAGCTCTCGACGCTCCGCCTACAGGATGCGGCCAGTGCCACCAGAGTCGAGCAGGCCGCCGGCAGTCGGCCCACCCGAACCGAGCCGTCGGCGTTTCCGCGTCCGGTTGTCACTGCAGCCGACAGTGAGTCGACCGCGTGGGCCGACGAGCTGTTGGCTGTACTTCCTGACCGACTGGTTGCACTGACTGTCGTTGACCCCGCTGTTGATGTGGAGTTCCTTCCGGGCGAGGCCGAACGCAACGAACTCGCCGAAGCGGTAGGCCACCAGCCGGTCGTGACGGCGTTCGTCTTTCCCGAAACAACCGAGCTCACCGACCAACTCGGCTTGCCGACGCTCTCGGGGTTGTTTGATGTCGTCGACGCTGAGTCGGTGACCGAGCTCAACCAGCGAATCGTGCCACTCAAACCGCTTGATTCGTCGACGGCGTTCGTCCACACCCACGAAAACCGTGATCTCGAAGGCGTCGACTTCGCAGTCGAGCGAGCCGCCTTCGAGGCCGGAAACATCGTGATCGAAGACGGCGTGTGCCGGATTGACCCCGAACTCCGTGACCGACTCGAATGCATCCACAACAGCCAGCGAGCCACCAACGAACTCCTTTTCGGCGGGCTGTTGGCAACGGTTGGCGCGCTGCCGGTCGTGAACATGCTCATCCAGTCGACGCTCACCTCCAGTGGGCTCGTCAGCCCGCTGTTGTTCGGCGTGGCAGTCGTCTGTATGGCGCTCGCGCTCGCCAGTATGGGTGCGAAACAGCGAGTACTCGAATCGCTTGCGGCGACACCGAGCTAAGGCGTCTCAGTGATCCCCTGTTGTAGGCCGACCCAGTTGCTGATTGTGCCTGTCTCGTCAGCGATGGGTGCGAGTGCGAGATGATTCATAAACGGAGTTCCGTCGGCCCGGTAGTTCCGAATGTCGACGACAACCGGGGCCCAGATATCGATTGCTTCGTGGAGATCAGCGACCGCGTCGGCAGCAGTCTCGGGGCCCTGCAGTAGCCGGAGATTGTCGCCGAGGACATCGCATTCGGCGTAGCCAGTGATCGATTCGAACGTCTCATTGGCGTAGTAGATCGGGTTGTCTTGGTAGGCCGGCCCCGAAATCGCCATCCCGACCGGCGCGTGATCCATTGTGGGCGTGTTCCACGACAGCCCCGACTGCTCGCTGTAGTGTGTTTTCCTAGCGGCCGTCGACCGAATCTCGCCGAGCAACCCGGCGATGCGTTCGATTCGGTCGATGGAGTCGACCACCGGCCCGTCGGCTTCGGCCCGCTGTTCGAACAGTCGGGCCAACTCGTCGTCAGCAGTCATACCGGAGCTACGGAGTGAGCCGGCACGATGCTTACGATTCGGTCTTCCAACCAATCGGAGTTCGGGGGCTTTAATATCGACTCGGGGTGGTAACTGGTATGGAACGCGTCAACGTAGCGATTGTCGGCGGCGGCCCTGCCGGCACCGCCGCGGCCCACGCCGCGGCCAGCGACGGAGCCTCCACTGTCGTCTTCGAAAAGGGCGTCCCGCGGGCCGACCGCGAGGGGTTGGGCCCCGATTCGACCGACGCCGCGGGGATTCTCGACTACTGGGTTGATATCATGGATATCCACCCTGATGAGTTCGACGACGACATCCTCCTTCAACACCTCGACCGTGCAGAGTTCATTGGCCCGAACGAATCCTGTACGCTCAAAAGCACCGGAATCGATTCGTCGTACGACCATTTCGGCTACACGTTCAACCGCGCCGCATTCGACGACTGGATGCGCGAGCGCGCCGAAGACGCCGGCGCAGCGTACCGAACTGGTGTTCGTGTAACGGGTGTCGAGAGTAATCTTGACGCCGAGGGTAGCGACGAGCCTCGACACGTTGTCTCGCTGGCCAACGGCGACAGCGTGGGAGTCGACTTCTTGATTCTCGCCGATGGTCCACAGCGCACCGTCACCAACGGAGTACTCGATAGCTATCTGCCGGACGGCAAGCAGGCCTCCGAGCTGCTGGCCTCCCCGAAGGTCAACCACATCGCCTACCAGGAGTACCGCCGGTTCCCCGAGGAGGTGTTCGAGGAACTCAACACGTCGATCAAATTCTGGTGGGGCCTCATGCCTGGCCACACCGCCTACCCGTGGGTGTTTCCGAACGACAACCAGGTCTGTCGTGTTGGGCTGACGATGCCAATCGGCCTCGATATCGACGCCATCGCCGACCGCGAGGAGTACGCACTGCTTGAACGCGAAGACGACCGCATTCCGCAAGGCGCGACGTACATCCGTCGACTGCTCGAACGCGAGTGGGGCGATGAGTATGACATCGATGAGGATTTCCCGCTCGTCGAAGACCGAGGCAAACGTGGCGGCACCGAGACCTACAGCATCTCGTCGACGAAGCCGATTGAATCACCAGTCGAGGCTGGCATCGCAGTTGCCGGCGGCGCGATGGGCACGACCTCGGCATTCCACGAGGGTGGCGACCACGTTGCAGTCCGAACCGGTGCGATTGCGGGTGAGTTGGCAGCCGCAGGCGATCTGTCGACGTACAACGACCGGTGGGCTGAGGCCATCGGCGATGAGTTGCTGCGGAACGTCACGTTTGCGGAACTCTGTCGAGGTTACGGACCTCACGATTGGGACAAGACGTTCAAATCGGTACGCGGGATGCTGGCAGCTGATGGCTCGAACCTGCTTAAAAAGCGTACACTCAGCTCTGGGCTTTCCGGTGCGAAGGTCTTATATAAGTATAAAAAGCAAAAGCGGTCGCTCAGAAAGAACGGCTACGTCCAACTGACCGCTGACGACTACGCCTACTGATTGCGGGCCGCTCGTCGTTTCTTGTTGTGATATTTATTGCTACA
>PWFE01000095.1 GCA_003554115.1 Haloferacaceae archaeon
CGAATCCCTCGCAGGAAGTCGACTTTCGAGAACTCCGGCCAGTAGGGTGCACAGAAGTAGACGGCGGCCTCGTTGCCGTTGGCGTGCCACGGCAGGAAGTTCGAGGTGCGCTCGTCGCCGCCCGTGCGGATAATCAGGTCGACGTCCCGAATTGGCTGGCGGTACAGGTGGGATTCGATCGTTGCAACGTCAATTTGGTCGGCCGACAGCTCGCCACGGTCGACGCTGGCGGTGACCTCACGGGCTGCCCGAAGCAGCTCATTTCGACCACCGTATGCGAGTGCGACGTTGAGTCGGAAGGCGTCGTAGCCCGCGGTCTGGCGCTCAGCATAGGCGATTGCGGTCTGGACGCGCTCGGGAAGTCTGTCGATCTCGCCGATTGCGCGCAGACAGACCTCGCTGTCGTGGACGCGGTCGCTGTCGGCCAGTTCATACAGCTTCGATTCGATGATGTCGAACAGTGGTTCCTGTTCGTCGGACGGGCGATTGAAGTTCTCAGTCGAAAACGCATACAGCGTCAACTCGTCGACTGCCAACTCTTCGCACCACTCTAAGACCTGCTCGGAGGTATCAGCACCCTCCCGGTGGCCTTCGGGGGCTTTCCGGCCGTTTTTCCGGGCGTAGCGTCGGTTACCGTCCTGGATAATTGCGACGTGGGCGGGGCCGTCGCCGATCTCTCGACGGAGCAGTCGCTCGTAGCTCCGCTGGAGTCGACGCTCGATCCACGAGTACATCTACACGCACTGTCTGGACGGAGCTATGTGTCTCTTTCCATTCAAAAAATGGCGTAGTTGTCGCCTACTACCGGTAGGAGGCTGCTACTTATTGGACTAGGCGAGGTCGTGGATGTTCTCAACGACTGCCTCAGCGAACTCGCTGGTGGCGAGTTTTTCCCCGCCCTCGATCTGTCGGTGCAGGTCGTAGGTAACTGTGCGGTCGACGATGGTCTGTTCGACCGCATCCCGGACGAGCTGGGCGGCATCTTTCCAGCCGAGATAATCCAGCATCTCGCGGCCGGAGAGAATCATCGCAGTTGGGTTGACCTTGTCCTCGCCGGCGTATTTCGGTGCTGAGCCGTGGACAGGTTCGGCCAGACAGCGGCCGTGACCGAAGTTTGCGCCGGGGGCGATGCCGAGCCCACCGATCTGTGCGCCAGCGGCGTCAGACATGTAGTCGCCGTTGAGGTTCATCGTGGCGATTACGTCGTACTGATCAGTTCGCGTGAGGAGTTGTTGGAGCATGTTGTCGGCGATGCGGTCCTGGACAACGACGGTGCCCTCGGGCTGTTCGCCGTCGTGCTCGTCCCAGAGTTCGTCCTCAGTGATGACGTCGTCGCCGTACTCTTCTTCGGCGAGTTCGTAGCCCCAGTCACGGAACGCGCCCTCGGTGAACTTCATGATGTTGCCCTTGTGGACGAGCGTAACCGTTGGGCGGTCGTTGGCGATGGCGTAGTCGATGGCTTCGCGAATCAGGCGTTTCGAGCCGAACTCGGTGATCGGTTTGATGCCGATACCGACTGGACCATCGTGAATAACGCCGGTCGCACCCATTTCGTTTTCGACGAACTCCTTTATTTGCTGGACTTCGTCGGTGCCGGCTTCCCATTCGATGCCGGCATAGACGTCTTCAGTGTTCTCTCGGAAAGTGACCATATCCATCGCACTGGGATTTTTCACCGGTGATGGGACGCCGTCAATGTGGTAGGTCGGTCGAACGTTGGCGTACAGATCCAGTTTTTTACGGAGCGCGACGTTCAGCGAGCGGAAGCCAGCGCCTACCGGGGTCGTTAGGGGGCCCTTAATGGCGACGCGGTGTTCGCGAATGGCGTCGACGGTTTCGGTTGGCAGATGAACTTCTTCGCCATATTTTTCGCGCGCGGAGCTACCGGCGTAGACGCGCATCCACGCAATCGAGCGGCCGGTCGCTTCGGCAGCCGCATCGAGAACCTTCTGGGCGGCTGGGCCGACATCCGACCCGATTCCGTCGCCGTAGATAATCGGGATGATTGGCGTCTCCGGTACGTTCAGCTCCCCGGTCTCTTCGTCGACAAGCGTAATTTTTTCGCCTGCCTCAGGGACTTCGATCTGGTCGTAGCTCATAGACGTTCACGGATTTTCAGGGCACATTAAAAGTCCTGCCGTTATCGCTGCCACTGGCTAAAACTACCAGTATACGGTATTAACGGCGATCCTTTGGTGATCTCTCAAATCGAGACTGACTCTACACCGCGCCGCTGTCGACTACCATACGTGTCAATAGACCACAGTATCAGCGCGGATAATTTGAACCAATTGTTTATAGTTATTCATGTTGTAAATTGATACAGACCGCCAATGTCTACAGTTGATACAGACAACCTCGACGATGGCATCTACCGAACCACGTTCGATCCGTCGACCGAACCCCCGTCAGTAGCTATCGTCGAAGCAATCGAGGCCGCGCTCGGATCTGCCAGTCCGGACGCCGTTCTCGCCGACAGCATCGATCCTGACGCTCTCGAACAACTCTACCGCGATGGTGGTGCCGGTTCGTGGATGTTGACGTTCGATCACGACGGCTATGAGCTCACATTGTGGGCGAGCGGTCGGATTCACGTTGAGACGACACCGTCGACAGTCAGTTCTGAGGCGGATCGACCAATCGGGAGACCAACACAGCCAACTGGGCCCGCCCAGCCGACCGGCCCCTCGCTGTAGCTGATCGACTGCGGTCGGAACCTCTTTGCAGCCGAGTTGCCAAGGGCCCGCATATGAGTCTCGGACCACTTGACGATGATGCAGTCGACAGCTACCGTGAGGCCGGCGAGATCCTCGTTGAGACGATGACCGACGCCCGCGAGATGATCGAACCCGGCGTTACCCAGCTTGAAGTCGCCGAGTACGCCGAGGATGCGATCCACGAGGCTGGAGCCGGACTGGCGTTTCCAGTCAACATATCGACTAACGAGGAAGCCTCACACGCGACGCCCGCCCGTGATGACGACACGGAGTTCGGCGACGAAATGATCTGTCTGGATATCGGTGTCCACGTTGACGGCTACATCGCCGATGCTGCGGTGACTGTCGATTTTACCGACAACACCGAACTCGTCGAGGCCTCCGAGCAGGCACTCGAAGCCGCCGTCGACGCAGTCGGCCCCGGCGTCGAAGTCGGGACGGTCGGCGCGGAGATCCAGTCAGTCATTGAGGGCTACGGCTACACACCCATTTTGAACCTCTCGGGACACGGCGTCCAGCAGTACGACGCCCACACGGGCCCGAACATCCCGAACCGCGCGGTCGACCGGAGTGTCGAACTCGAAGTCGGCCAAGTGATCGCCATCGAACCGTTCGCAACCGACGGCAGCGGTAAGGTCGGCGAGGGCGCGACCGAGGAGATCTACGAGCAGGTCGCTGGAGGCAACGTTCGTGATCGGCGGGCTCGGAAGGTCCTCAAAGAGATCGAAGCGTTCGAGGACCTCCCATTTGCGGCCCGCTGGCTGGAGGGCTCCCGGTCGGAGATGGCACTCCGTCGACTCAAACGTGCAGGAATCATCAAAGGCTATCCCGTCTTAAAAGAGGACGACGGCCAGCTCGTCAGTCAGGCCGAACACACGCTGATCGTCACCGAAGACGGCTGTGAAGTGACAACCGCGGGTATCCATCGCTTCGACTGACCGGGTGGCTCAGGCGTTGTTCATCCGCAGCGTCGTTTCGGCACCGCATTCGAGACAGCGCGTCAGTCGGTAGGGTTCCCGAGAGAACTCCGCGTTTTCGGGTTTCGAGCTTTCGGTTCTGATTTCGACGCGAACCATGTGGGAGGTCTCCCGTCCACACTGCGAACAGTACTCAACGGTGTTGTCCGGGGTGGAGGGCGTTGTGGCCATGCACTCGTGGTTGGCTGGCACCGAGAATAAAACCAGTAGCCACCAGTAGTGAATGTTTTGGCCGACTGATGGTAGAAATCGACAGATACGACTAAATCGGCCTGCTGACTGTGTTGGGTATGGACCAAATACTCGCGCCTTGGCGCATCGACTGGGTCGAACGCGAGGACAAAAACGCCGACCTCGAAGGCTGTCCGTTCTGCGTGCTGCCCGAACGTGAGGCCGACCGTTCGAATCTCGTCGTCGCCCGAAGCGAGCACTCGTTTGTCCTGCTCAACAACTATCCCTACAACCCCGGGCACACGATGGTGATTCCCCGTCGACATGTCGGTGCCTATGAGGATCTGCCCGTCGACGAGCTGCTGGATCACGCACGACTCAAGCAAGTTACCATCCGCGCGCTCACCGCTGGGCTCGACCCCGATGGATTCAACACGGGAATGAATCTCGGCGAGGGGGCCGGCGGCTCGATCGGTGACCACATTCATACGCACATCGTCCCACGCTGGAAGGGGGACACTAACTTTATGCCAGTAATCGGCGAGACGAACGTTATCGTCGAGGCGGTCACCGACACCTACGACCGGATTCACGAAGGGTTCGCCGCCCAGCCCGAGTCGACTGTCGTCGACAGCGAGACCGGCGTCCACGTCTCGTTTGAGTCGTAGACCCGCCGAAATTCGAACCGTAGACCCGCCGACTTTTGTATCGTCGACCGAATCCCTCGGTATGGACCAACTGGAGACGCCGGTGGTTGACAACCACCTCCATTTAGATCCCGAGCGCGGTCGCGGGATGGAGGCCGTCGACGAGTTCGCCAGATTCGGCGGCACTCACATGCTGATCGTCAACCAGCCGTCGTGGAAACTCGGTGTCGACTCAACCGATCCCGAGGATTTCAGAACCGTCTTCGAGACCACACACCAGATCGCCGCCGAGGCGACCGACTACCTCGACGGTCGCGCGTGGGCCATTTTGGGCGCGCACCCTGGATTGATCAGTCGACTCACCGAGGATCGTGGCTGTTCGGCCGCCGAGGCCAAAGCGTGTATGCAGGGTGTGCTCGACATTGCTGCGGAGTACGTCGACGACGGGCGCGCACTGGGACTCAAATCGGGTCGGCCCCACTACGAGGTGAGCGAGGCGGTCTGGGCAGCCTCGAACGACGTGATGAAACACGCCTTCGAACTGGGTGCTGAGGTCGACTGTGCAGTCCAGCTCCATACCGAGGCCAGCGAGGATTTGACGGAGGTTGCCGAGTGGGCCGAAGCCCGCGGACTCGCCGCCCATCGAGTGGTCAAACATTACGCGGGTGGTCGACTCGCCGGCCCGACGCCAAGTGTGATGAGCAACAAAGACTGGATCGAGACTGCCGCCGAGTCGGGCGAGCCGTTTTTGATGGAGACGGATTTTATCGACGACCCAGACCGGCCCGGAGCCGTACTGGGACCCAAGACCGTCCCGAGACGCGTGCGCTGGCTCGCCGACGAGGGGTACGACGACGCCATCCGTCGGGCACATGTCGAGACACCAAAACGGGTGTACGGCATCGACACCGAGTCGACGCTGTCTCGATAGCTTCCAGCTATTGGTGGGGTTGTTGTGCGCTGTGAATTCGTGTGTTTCAGATACCCACACAGGCTGTTGGCCAATAAGAAAGGCATTTGAATCTCCCACCAGAGAGATGATGTATG
Source organism: Haloferacaceae archaeon (assembly GCA_003554115.1). Next base: position 5,560 of record PWFE01000095.1, read on the forward strand.
ACAGACGAGCCCGAAGAGACGTTTTATTCAGAAG
>PWFE01000027.1 GCA_003554115.1 Haloferacaceae archaeon
CGTTGGTTTCGGTGATACAGAGCTGCAACAGATGGTCATCAATCACATGGGCTGCGAAGCCTGCTGATTCGAGTTCGCTTGCGACGGCTGCCGCCGGCTGGTCGGAGCGAACGACGAACTCTCGGAAATGATGGCGGTCGTGAACCGGAGCCTGATAGCCCGACAGCGCGTCGACACGGTCGGCCAACTCGGTGGCGTCTCGAACGCAGTTCTCGGCGAGTCCAACGAGTCCGTCAGCACCGAGCATGGCGATATGCATCGCCGCCCGAAGCGCGACCCACGCCTGGTTCGTACAGATGTTGGAGGTCGCTCGCTCTTTGCGGATATGCTGTTCGCGCGTCTGCAGGGTGAGCGTGTAGGCGCGCCGCTCGTCTCGGTCCTCGCTGACACCGACGAGTCGACCGGGAACCTGCCGGAGGAATTTCTCTTTGGTCGCAAAGATTCCCAGACCCATGCCGTAGCTGCTCGGCAAGCCGAGCACGTCGGCCTCGCCGACGACAACATCCGCGCCGACGCTAGCTGGTGCTTCGAGCAGCGACAGAGCAATCAGATCCGAACCCAGACAGAACAGCGACTCGGTGTCGGCAGCTATCTCACCAATGTCGCTGAGTCCCTCTTCGATGGTACCACGAACGGTGGGTGTCTCGGCGTAGATCATCACCGTTTCGTCGCCTGCAAGTTCGGCGAGCGCCTCGCGGTCGACGTTGCCGTCGTCCATCGGGTAGGTTTCGACTCCCAGTCCCGCGCCGTCGACGTAGTTTTCGAGGACAGATCGCTTGCCGTCTCGGAGGTACTCCGGGACGAGCACAGTGTCGCCGGTTGTTTCGCGGACCCGGTCCGCAAGCAGGGCGGCTTCAGCAAGACCGGTGGCTGCATCGTACATCGAGCAGTTGGCTACGGGCAGGCCGGTGAGTTCGACCAGCATCGACTGGTACTCGAAGAGTGCCTGCAGAAAGCCCTGGGTGATCTCTGGTTGGTACTGGGTGTAGCTGGTCAGAAACTCTGTGCGATCCGACAAGTGGTCGACAAGCGAAGGGACGTAGTGGCTGTAGTGGCCGCGTCCCATGAACTCGGTGAGGTCGTCGTTACGTCTAAAGAGTCGCTGGATTTCACCACGAATTTCCTGTTCGCTGCGGGCCTCGATACCGAACTCGCCGTCGAAGGCGACTGTTTCAGGGATGTCGAACAGGTCGGTCTCACTGTCGACGCCAAGTGTCGACAACATTGCGTCGGTTTCAGCCGCTGTGTGCGGTGCGAATGGGCTGCCGTCTGTATCTGTCATTGATTGAATGTTAGGCAATTTGGTCGCGATACTCCCCGGCCGACAGCAGTGCGTCGAGTTCGGTTTCGTCGCTGGGGGCTACTTCGAGCATCCAGCCCTCGTCAAACGGATCGTCGTTGACAAGTTCGGGCTGGTCGAACAGGGCTTCGTTAATTGCGGTTACTTCGCCCGAAATCGGCGCGTAGAGATCCGAGACGGCTTTGATTGATTCGACCACGCCGAACGCTTCTTCGGCGGCGATCTCGTCGCCGACAGTTGGGAGTTCGACGAAGACGACATCGCCCAGCTCGTCTTGGGCAAAGTCGGTGATACCGATCCGGGTAGCTTCGCCGTCGGTGGTTGTCCATTCGTGCGATTCGAGATAACGCAGGTCGTCGGGTACATCAAAACTCATCTGTGTTGTCTGGGTGTCAGTGGTCGGTGGGTATGATTACTTCGAAACGAACGGTAGCTCAGTGACTGCTGCTTGCTTTCGGTTCCCGCGAACAACGATGTCGACGGCCTCGCCGGGCGTTGTGTGGGCCCTGTCGAGATAGCCAAGTCCTATTCCCTCGCTGAGCGTCGGGCTCATTGTCCCCGAGGTCAACTCGCCGATCTGTTCGCCGTCGTCATCGACGATCTTGTACCCCTCACGTGGGACACCACGGTCGAGCATCGTGATCCCAACGAACTGCTGGTCGATGCCGGTTTCTTGTTGGTCGACCAGTGCCTCGCGTCCAACGAAGTCGGTCGTAAGGTCGACGGTAAAGCCAATTGCAGCCTCAAACGGTGTTCGGGGCTGGTCGTCTGGGTCGAAATCTTGGCCCGAAAGCAGATACCCCATCTCGATTCGGAGGGTATCCCGCGCACCAAGCCCACAGGGCTGGCAGTCGAAAGCCTCCCAGACGGGTTCGGCATCGGCAGCCGGAGCCAAGATCTCAAAGCCGTCCTCGCCAGTGTAGCCCGTTCGAGCGACGATGCAGTCGACGCCTTCGATATGGGTCGTGGTGTGTTCGAACCGCGAGAGATCGGTTACAGACTGGTCGGCCGCCTCTACGAGGAGTCCCGGCGATTCTGGGCCCTGAACCGCAAACATCGCCCACTGGTCGGTGGTGTTGTCGACTGTCGCATCGAGACCCCACTCATCGCGGTGATCAATCCACCAGTCGGTAAACTGCTCGTCGTGGCCCGCATTTGGAATAATGAGATACGAGGCGTCGTCGTCGTTGTCGGCCCGGCGGTAGATTACGGTATCATCGAGAATAACGCCGTCCGAACGGGTAATACAGGCGTACTGGGCCTCGCCCGGCGAAAGTGCAGTGACGTCGTTTGTCGTCAGCCGGTTGGTTAACTCGGTGCTGTGGGGGCCAGTGACTTCGATCTCGCTCATATGCGAGACGTCGAACTTCCCCACGTGCTCGCGGACGGCAGCGTGTTCGGTTCGGATCGACGCGAAGTCGACGGGCATCTCCCAGCCGCCGAACGCGGTGGTCGAAGCCCCGGCGGCCGCATGTGCCTCGGCCAGCGGCGGGTGTCGGTGTGCCATATCACCAACACTCTTCGGTGAAAGTAAGGTGTTGTCATCGGCCACCGTGGGCCGCCACAGCACTCCCGGCCGGTTGATTCAGGCCGCCAAAACAGCCGGTTCGACATGGCTGACTCGCCAGACGTTGGCTCGAACGCCAGCACGGTCGAGCTCAAGTGAGACGCTGTCGCCAACGTTCCGCGAGGCTAGCTCCGAGCGGAGGGATTCGGAGTCGTACTCGACGATCTGATACGTCCGGTTCGTCGACGACTCAACGACAGTCATCCCTCCATGATCGGTCATTGTCGACACAATTGTAAACGCAGTATCACTATCAGTTGGAGGGTTTTGGGCCATACCGAATTTTCGGCGTCTGCACAAATAAAATTCGTGGTGCGCTACGTATGTGTTATTTTTTGTGACATACCACTCAAAGTACGGCCAACTGTGTGACAGTCGACAACGAACGACGTGTTGTCGTCACTGGGCCACGGATGTCGACGGCTTCCCACGCATCACCACGGGAGGTCAGTGGTTCGAGCCACACCCGGACTGTCGAGCCGCAGTCCGCACGCGCCAGCGCCGCTTCGACCGCCGGTGTCGCATACGAAACAACCTGATACGTCCGGTTGCCGGTGATCTCCGCGAGCGTGAGCGCACCGTGGCTGTTCATCGGGCGATCAATGGCACACGGGACGTGTGGTGCAATATTCGACACCATAAATATATAATTATTAATCATAGCTTATAACTGTATGGGCTAGATACATCTCAGATGAAGACAGTCAGCGCTCACCACGTTACCGTCGACTCGACAGCCAAACGGTACGTCTATATCGGCCGCCGGCCGAAGGCTTTCTAATGCCGCACGAACGCGAACGCCGCGAGGGCGTCGGGCTGTTTGTCGATGGGCCGAACATGCTTCGAGACGAGTTCGACGTTGATCTCGACGACATTCGGATCGCCGCCGAAGAGACTGGTCGGCTCGCTGTCACGCGACTGTATGTCGATGAACACGCGACGCCGGGACTAATCCAAGCAGCCGAAGCTCGCGGCTTCGAAGTGATCGTCACCAGCGGCGATGTGGATGTCAAACTCGCCGTTGATGCTGCACGCTTTGCGGTCGAAGGGCGTGGCGACTCGCTGGCGATAGCCTCGCGAGATACTGATTTCAAGCCCGTCTTGGAAGTTGCCAACGACTGTGGACTCCGAACGTTGGCGATTGCACCCGGTGTGCATGGTCGCTCTGACGCGCTGCGAAATGCGGCGACAGCAAGCATCACGCTGGAGACCGAAGACGAAAGTGACGACTAACAGTACTCTCAGACAGGTGTTCCGAAGGCGTACATCGTCTGGTGGCCCGTCACCTCGACGGTCGTAAAATCCCCAGGACTGAGGCCATGCTCACTGGCATGCTGGACAATAATCTGCCGGTAGGCACCATCACGGCATTTCACGGAGTCGCCGGTGCCTTCCTGGACAACCAACACCTCTTGAGTCGTCCCAACCATCGCCTCGTGGATTTCGCCGACGATCTCGCGTTTGAGTGTCGACATCTCCTTCGAGCGTTCCTTTTTGAGGGTGCCCCCCAACCCTTTCATCTCGGCGGCGTCCGTGCCGGGACGCTTCGAAAATCGGGTGACGTTGACCTTCTCGGGACGAACCTCACGGAGCAGTTCCATAGACTGCTGATGATCTGCGTCGGTTTCGGTCGGAAAGCCGACGATGAAGTCGGTCGAAAGCGTCCAGTAGTCTAGTCGCTCGTCAAAGGCTGCAACGATTTCTCGGAACTTCTCAACTCTGTGTTGTCGACGCATCTCTGCCAAGACGTCGTCGCTGCCCGACTGAACGGGGGCGTGGATGAAGTTGTACAGTTTGTCGTGACGGGCAAACACGTCGGCGAGTTCCTCGTGAATCCCGTGGATGCCGCCGGGGTTGGCCATACCGACTCGAACTCGAAACTCGCCGTCGATTTCGGTACAGATCCGATCTAAGAGTTCGGGCAGTTTGCGGTCGCCTTTGTCCCAGCCGTAGACACCCGTATCCTGACCGGTGATTCTGATCTCTTTGGCTCCGGCGTGGACAAGTGCGCGAGCCTTTTCGATGTTTTCCTCTACGGGCGGCGAGTCGACCCGTCCGGTCGCGAACTTGGTAATACAGTACGAACAGTTGCTCATACAGCCGCGTGCGATAGGGAGAATGCCGATTGTCCCGTCCAGAATGGGTTCTGTATCCGGCGTGACCGTCGGACACTCGCCGTTGAGTACGGCGTCGGGAACCTCATCCCAGTGCAGAATTTGAGCATCGATACCGGCTTCGCGGAATTCCTCGCCTTGGGCAAGCGCCATACATCCCGTCACGATGAGGTCGGCTGTTTCTGCTTGGAGCTCTTCGGCACGCCGCAGCATGTTACGCTCGGTTTTTTCGACAACTGTGCAGCTGTTGAGAATGGCGACATCGGCGTCGTCGAGACTGTCGGCAGGGTAGTGGCCGCCCTCCCGGAGGGCTTGTTCGATCTGGCGGCTCTCTCCCTGATTGGAGGTGCACCCGTACGTCTCGATATGGTAGGTTGCCATTCAGCTACCGTTGGTTGTCGACGGGTGAGCAAAAGGCCGACGGTCTGTGCCGCACTGAGTTCAATCACCCAGACAGTCTCGATAGTCGTCAACAGTAGCTAATGGGCCGTCGGTCGAGTCTTTTGGCATGTCCCAGAACCTGTATGCACAGTTCAGTGGCACACCCATGAACCA
>PWFE01000144.1 GCA_003554115.1 Haloferacaceae archaeon
AAGAGGCAGAAACGACCCGTGAAACCATCGAGTCGAAAACACAAACCCGCAGACGAGTCACCGAAGCGATAGATCGACTCGACACCATCGCGGAGCTCAAAACCGAGATCGACGACCACAGCGAGACCATCAACCGGCTCACCGAACGGCGTGAATCGCTGGCAGAGCGCAACGAAGAGCGACGAAACTGGCTGGCAGACAAACGCAAGCGACTCACAGCACTGCGAGACGAGTTCGACGAGGCCGCCGTCGAAACCGCCCGTAAGCGAAAGGAAAACGCCGAGGAGTATATCGAATCGTTCACCTCGAAACTGACAGATCTTCGCCACCAACGTGATGAACTCCAAAACGCCATCGGGGGAATAAAGGCCGACATTAGCCAACTGGAAGAGCTCAAAGCCGACCGCAAGCGGCTCGCCGACCGAGTCGACAAACTCGAAGCCGTCCACGACGAAACCGAACAGCTCGAAACGATGTATGGCGATCTCCGCGGCGAACTCCGCCGACAGAACGTCGAGAGCCTCGAACGCATGCTCAACGAGACGTTCGATCTCGTCTATGGCAACGACGCCTACTCGCATATCGAACTCGATGGCAACTACGAGCTAACCGTCTACCAGAAGGACAACCAGACCTTAGAGCCCGAACAGCTCTCTGGCGGCGAGCGCGCGCTGTTCAACCTCAGTCTCCGGTGTGCGATCTATCGGCTGCTGGCGGAGGGAATCGAGGGGGCCGCACCAACCCCACCGCTGATTCTCGATGAGCCAACCGTCTTTTTGGATTCGGGCCACGTCGGCCGCCTAGTCGACCTGGTCGAAGAGATGCGCGGCTTCGGGGTTCGACAGATCCTCATCGTGAGCCACGATGATGAGTTGGTCGGGGCAGCCGACGAGTTGATTACGGTCGAGAAGAATCCGACGACCAATCAGTCGACAGTGAGCCACACGGAGTCGGCAGATCTCACTGTCCTCGGACAAGTAGGCGACGACTAACTATCACTGACAGAACAATCGCGTAGTTGGTCGACGGCGCGTCGGGCGAGATCCGTGGCGTCATAGCCGCGTCGACCCTGTGTGGTAGCTTCGTCAACCAGCCCGGCTGCCCGAAACTCACCGATCAGGCCGTGAAGGTCACTTTCACAAAGGCCGTAGCCATCGAGTAGCTCCAGCGTTGAGCAAGGCCCGCGATCGACCAACTCGATTATAAGCCCGAGCGAGCGGTCGTTGTGGGTGGCAGTGAGGAGCCGTCGGACGGCGGGGTCGACTGCTGCGGCCGCTGTGATTAGTGGTGATTCGCCGTCGACAACGGTGAGTTGGTCGTTGTCGAGATACTGTTCTGCCCCCGTTTCGGGGTTTCTGACGAGACTGGTGTCGCTGGAGTGTTTGATGAGTAAATAGTGGGTCCCGTCGGCGTCGGCGACAGTTTGCATTCGGTTTTCGTGATGCTCCCAAGTGAGTTAGTGGTTCTGCTCTGCAGAGTCCGCCTCATCGCTCCGGTTCAGTTCGTACGCGCGGTAGTGCTGAATGGCTCGAACGAGGCTAAAAGAACCAGCGAGCACAAGCACACCACCAACAGCGAGTTGCCCCCGGAACACCGCAAGCAGCAGGCCAATACTCACCAGCAGCACACCGGCTTTAGTTAACAAAACACACACTGCAAACGTGTTGAGTAGATCGCCGTCGACTGCCGAAAGGTCGGCCTCCAGACGCTCAATATCGACGACGACAGATTCGTAGTTTGTGACCGAAGGTGCTTTCGGAATCCTGATCGACCGCTCGGGATCGCCAAGCGACTGTTCCGTATCAGGGTCTGCCCACCGGTCGAGAAAGTCGTCGTCGCCGTCGGATGAATCAATGGGCACACCGTGTTGTCGGAGCGGTAGCCCAAAAGTATTCGCGGTTCGGGCTGACTGCACCACAGTCGTGTTGCTCAACAGTCTATGCGAGGTCAGAAAGCGAGACCGCTCGGGTTGTTTCGACCCAAGCAAGTGGGTTTTCAGCGTCGTAAAACACCACACCGCCGTCGACTTCATACGATTCGACGGTCGCAACACCGGCTGGTTCGGCTGCGTCCGTTCGACCGCTCTGGGCATCGTCTACGTGGGTGGACATACTCAACACATGGTAACGTTTGACACAGTAAATAGCTTGTTGTTGGGTTGATCGTTGCCAACCGTTGGCTGAGTTCTGGATGTCCGTCTGGATGAGCGGTCGAAAGCCCGGTCTTTTTACTGAGACGGAACAAGAGGTCGCTATGACACAGTCGGATCTCTCAACGTTTTCTTCTCCGGGCTCGGAGGCTGCCGACCCTGACGGGTCGGATGCAGCAGAGGCCGCGGCCGTCGTCGCGGGCAACGGCGGCGGGCACGTCAGCGAGGTTATCGATATCGACGAGGCGCGATTCCCCGATTCGACGGGCACGGTCGAGCTAATGGTCACACAGGTCGACTACACAATCGAAGGCCGTGGCAACGAGGAACATCCCATCCTCCACGTCTTCGGTCGACGCGAGGACGGCACGCACGAACACGTCCGCGTGCTGGGCTTCGAGCCGTATTTTTATGTACCGACCGACTCGCTGGATTCGCCACCGGAAGAAACGCATGATGTCGTTCTTGATAGTCGTGAGACCGATTATAATGGCGAGCCCTTCGAGAGCATTCGCGGCGAGAAACTCACCAAAGTCATCGGTCGAACGCCACGCGATGTCGGCCAGATCCGCGATGAGTTCGATCATTATGAGGCCGACATTCTGTTTCCGAATCGGTTTTTGATTGATAAAGGAATCAACAGCGGGATTCGAGTCTCCGAGCGACGACTCGACAACGGGTCGATTCAGGTTCCCCACACCGAAGTTGTCGCCACGGACGTCGACAGCGAGCTACGGGTGAACATCTTCGATATCGAGGTCAACGACAGAAACGGATTCCCCGAAGACGGCGAAGAGCCGATCATCTGTCTGACGAGCTACGATTCGTTCGACGACGAGTACGTCGTCTGGATCTGGGAGTCCGACGTGGGCGACGGCGAGATACCCGACGAGTTGGCCGATTACGAGCCATACCGAGAGGGGATGTCGGTCGACGTCCGAAGCTACGACACCGAGGCGGCGATGCTGGAGGCCTTTGTGAGGTATATCGAGACTACTGATCCGGATGTGCTTACTGGCTGGAACTTCGAGGATTTCGACGCGCCGTACTTCCTCGACCGGCTGGAAGAAGTCGACAGCGACACTGACAGAGATCTCTCCATTGACCGGCTCTCGCGGGTCGGCGAAGTGTGGCGATCCGGCTGGGGCGGTCCCGACATAAAAGGGCGTGTCGTCTTCGATCTGCTGTACGGCTACAAGCGCACGCAGTTTACCGAACTCGATTCCTATCGACTCGACGCAGTCGGCGAAACCGAACTCGATATCGGCAAAGAGCGATACTCCGGCGATATCGGAGATCTCTGGGAAGACGATCCAACGCGGTTGTTGGAGTACAACCTCCGGGATGTCGAGTTGTGTGTCGAAATTGATCGCAAGCAGAATCTGATTGCCTTCTGGGATGAGGTACGAAAGTTCGTCGGCTGTAAGCTGGAGGATGCGCCGACGCCCGGCGATGCGGTCGACCAGTACGTCCTCCATAAGGCCTACGGGAAGTTCGCCCTGCCCACGAAGGGCAAACAGGACGCCGAGGAGTTCGAGGGAGGGGCGGTGTTCGATCCGATTACGGGTGTCAAAGAGAACGTCACCGTGCTCGACCTGAAATCGCTGTATCCGATGTGTATGGTGACGATTAACGCTGGACCCGAAACCAAGGTCGACGAAGCGTTCGACGGCGAAGTCTACCACGCACCCAACGGCAGTCGGTTTCGCAAGGAGCCGGATGGCATCATGCGGGAGATGGTCGACGAACTGCTGACTGAGCGGGAGAACAAAAAGGAGCTTCGGAACGACCACAACCCTGACAGCCAGCCGTATGCGATCTACGACCGCCAGCAGGCCGCCGTCAAGGTGATTATGAACTGCTTTACGCCTGATACGGAGGTTCTCACACCCCAGGGAGTCTGCGACATCACTGACCTCACTGTCGGCGACGAAGTCTACTCACTCAATCCGGAGACGATGGAACTGGAAGTACAGCCGGTCACTGAGACACATGCGTACCCCGAGTACCGCGGCGAGTTGGTCGACATCCAGACGACGAAAACGGATTTCCGGGTAACGCCGAACCACCGGATGCTCGTCAGGAAAAACGACCGCAATGGAATCACCGAAGACGACTACAGTTTCGTCGAGGCTGGGGATCTCCACGAATACTGCAACTACGAACTTCCACACGACTGGACGTACGAAGGTGGTGAGCGACTCGACCGTATCGATCTCACCGAGTTCGAGGCAGTCGACGAGTACGAGGTATGGGTCGAACCCGCTGTTCACGGTCATACCTTCACAGCCGAACTTGGCTTCACACCGCGCCGTGTGCCGAAAGGAGATATCGGCAAAACGGGCTACGTTTTCAGTCCCGAGGAGTTTGAGGCCAACCGCGAATACATTGAATCGGTCTGCAAACGGAGCTACATTCACACCGAGTCAGGTCGAAAATGGATTCCACGAACGTACGATGGGGACGACTTCTTGGAATTCCTTGCGTGGTACATCACAGAAGGCAACACGTACACCTCAAAGCCTAAACAGTTCGGCGAGAACTTCCGTGGACCGTCGACGACGGTTCAACTCGCTCAGAACGCGGTTACTGACGGAGGTGCGGCAACTGCCGAGGACCACCACACGAATATTGGCGCGCTACTCAACCGAATGAGACTCGAGTATTATACTGATGATCGGTGCTATCAGTTCACCTCACGGCTGTTCGGTCGGCTCTTGGAGACGCTTTGCGGCGAGGATAGTTTCACCAAACGAATCCCCCAACTCGTCTTCGAGGCCAGCACCGAACAAAAAGAGCAATTCCTCTCGACGCTGGTCGACGGTGATGGCGACCGCCAGCCCGGTTCGTGGCGGTACACCACCGCAAGCGAACAGCTCCGGGACGACGTGTTGCGGCTCTGTACACACCTCGGAATTACCGCCAGCTACAACCAAGACAGCGGCTCATGGCGAATCTACGTAACCGAGGACAGCAAGAACTCGGTTCGGATGCACCGAAGCGGCTCGCGGAGCGCCGCCGAAGACGGTGTCTACTGTGTCACCGTCGAAGACAACCACACACTGCTGGCAGGCCGCAACGGGAAATTCCAGTTCGTCGGTCAATCGCTGTACGGCGTCACGGGGTGGGATCGGTTCCGGCTGTACGACAAGGAAGGTGCTGCCGCGGTGACCGCGACTGGTCGAGAAGTGATCGACTTCACGGCGACAGCAGCCAACGAACTTGATTACGAAATTGCATATGGAGACAGCGTCACTGGTGACCGGCCAGTTGTGACGCGTGATCCGGATGGAATCGTCCGAATTCTTCCGATTGAAGACCTATTCGAGTATGCTGGAACAGAGACGAGCGAGGAGGTACTGA
>PWFE01000077.1 GCA_003554115.1 Haloferacaceae archaeon
ACGGCCTCGTTGTTGCCTTCAAGCTGACCCAACTCACTAGGAGAACCGCGCATCGGAGTTCGCATTACCTGCCGTTGGGTAGGCGCGGGGATAAATGCAACCCTTCGGCAACCATCGCCGCTTTCGGGACCGGTCTTCTACTGACCATCCTACCTGTGGTCGACTGGACATTCTGACAGTGGTCGACTCACCATCCGAACGGTAGGTGCACGATTCGAAGTGTGGTCGACGTATCTCGAAAACGCTGAGGCCTCAAAAGCGACTGTTGGTTCCGGTGATTACTCGTCGGCGTAATCGCCGCCGTACTTGATGAAAAAGAAGGCAAACCCGAGCGTCGAGACCATCGCAAACGTGGTTGCAATGCCGAGTGTTTTAGCCGTATCCGGAATCTGTGGTGCGCCACCGGCAGCACCGCCGCCGGCTTCGACGGTGGGGACATCGTCGCCAACGGCGACTGCACCCTTCATATCCAGGGCGTCGTGTGGCTCGCAGACGTAATCAGTGATGCCCTCGTCGTCCTCGGTGAACTCATACTCGTAGGTAAAGCCAGCCTCGGCGGTGAGATCGCTGTCGAGGTCTGCGGGTCCGTCGACGGTGGCGACATTGTGCTCGCCGCCGCCGCCGGTCCACTCCCAAGTAACGGTCGTACCCGGATCGATCCAGATACCGGCTGGCTCAAAGGCGAGGTCGCCACCGTTTCCTTCTGCACCAACCATCACCGTTACTTCGTCTTCGCCGCGAAAGTCTTGTTCGCCGCCGTCGACGCCGTCGATGTAGTCGAACTCTGGCATTTCACTTTGGGCCGCCGCAGTTCCCGTTGCAGCGGTTGCGGCTCCCGCCGCGGCGGTCGCTCCGGCAGTGGTTCGGAGAAAGCCGCGTCGAGAGACCGGTGCGTTGTCGCTCATGAACTGTGGTAGGAATTCGGCCATAGTGAATACTTTGGTTCTCCGCCGTGGCCGAAGAACGATTGAACCCGGTGTGTTGCTGTTCCGGAACGTTTTTGATTGTCTTGCGGTCAATGAATGGTATGACCGATGTCGAAGCCGAACTCCGCGAACAGTTTACCGAGGCGTTCGGTGACGCCGAGTTTCCGGTGACAACCCAGATGGATCTGGTTCCAGCACTCCCCAACGGACCCGGGACGACGTTCAGCGCAGGCGACCGAACGCTGTCGGCGATGGAACTCGCCTCGAAACTCGGCGGGCACCAAAATTTCCCGTATGAGGACATCGAAGCGCTTGTCGACGATGCGATTGCCGGCCTGAAAGCCGAAGACGTGATCTGAGACGGCTCCCGAGAGCTTCTTTATTCTCCGTCTCCAAGCAGGCTTGTGCCTCTGGAGTTGGTTTCACTGTTGCCGATGTGGTTGGTGTTGGGGGTGGCTGTTGGCGTACTCGCCTCAGCCGCGGTCGCCACCGCATTTTATTTCGGCGACCGACTGTTTCCCGACGGTGGCCACAGCTACGACCACCAGCGCGTCGACGGGACGCTCCGTCGACACGTCGAAATTCGGTCGTATCTGAACGCGATTGGCGAACCGTTCGTCGAGGAGTACGAACTCAACGGCTTCGAGGTTGCCTTCTATCTGCCCCAGCGAGATGTCGTAGTCACGTTCGACCCACGGGTGTTTTTCGGCTTAGAGTCGGCCGATACCTACATCGTTCTCTGCGAAGACGAGATGCCGATCGGCAATCTGGGTCGACGCCTCCCGTTCGAGGTCGACGAGCCAACGCAGAACCTCACCCCGCCGACGGCCGACCAGACGGTTGCAACCGCCTTTGAAACGCTCGGACTTGAAGCCGGAGCCTCCGAAGACGCCGTCAGAGACGCCTACCGCTCGCAGGTAAAACAGGCCCACCCCGACCGCGGCGGCAGCGAAGACGAGTTCAAACAGCTGCAAGACGCCTACACGACGGCCAAAGACTACAGCCAACAGACCGCTTCGTAAGCACGCTGGCGACGCCAAAACACCAGCGCCTCACACGGTCGGTTAGAGCCAGTGTCGACCGAATCAAGAGCTTATTATGATCCTCCGATAAACTACCGCCAAGCAATGTTTTCGGCAGAGACTGTCGGTCGGCTGCTGCGGAATCTTTCGGTGTACACCGTCGGCATCGCGTTGGCGGTGGCCGGCGCACTAGGGTTGGTTGCGGCTATCGAGCTGTCGACGGTGTTGGCGGCTGTGATGTTCGTCGTCGGGCTCGCCGCGGTAGTTGCCGTCCACGAATACCTCGACGGCCCGCTATAGGCTTAGCTTCGTTCGAACCGGGTAGCAAGCCCACGGCGCTCGAGCTCTCTAAGTGTGGTGAGCTGGTCGGATTTAATCCGTGAAAGCTCACGGTCGTCTTCGAGAACCTCCCGAACGGTCTCGACAAGGCCGTCGGCCGCAAGTACGTTCGGAACGCTAACGAACGTCGCCCCGCTGTCAAGCAGCTTGGCGGCCTCGGCCGAAGAACTCGCCCGCAGAATGCGGTCAGCCTCGGTGTCGGCATCAAGAAGTGACCGCGAGACGGGTTGGTGATCGACCGTCGACACGAGCAGTCTGGCCGCAGAAAGCCGAGCCTTTTCGAGCGTGTAGTCGTTCTGCGCATCGCCTAATACGTAGTTTTGGCACTCAGCGTCGAGTTCCTCCCAGAGTGCAGGGTCGTTTTCGACGACCACATACGGCTCGCCCAATTCGGTAAGCCGTTCGACGAGTTGTCGGCCCTGTCGACCGTAGCCGACGATGACGACGTGATCCGACAGTCCTTCGGCCGTCTGACTGTGGGTGTCGACGAACCGGCTCTGTCGGCTGCCTAATACGGGTGCGACAACGGTGTCGTACAGCTGGTCTTCGTACCGGCGGCCCACTACCGTCAACAGCATCGTTGTCACGGCAGCCAAAATAATCGCATCGAACAGCGCATCGGCAATCGTCCCCAACAGCAGTGCCTGAATCGCAATGATAAGCGAGAACTCACTGATCTGATTGAGACTCGAAGACGCAAGGAATGCGGTTCGAGAGTCATACCCCTCGTAGAGGAACGTCACGAGCTGGATCACTGGATTAACCACGAGAACGAGTCCAATCAACACCGCGGCAATCAACAGCCCTTCGAGGTCGGGAAGCTGGACAAGTGCGCCGATGGTGACAAAGAAAATGGCAACGAAAAAGTCCTTGATCGACTCGATTCCGTTGCGCATACTGAGCGATTCTGCGCGGTCATTTCTGATGGCGAGGCCAGCCGCAAACGCGCCGATAACGATGGAGATTCCTGCGATTTCGGCGGCCACCATAAACGCGATCAGAATTGAGATGCTGCCCATCAACACGAGTTCGTCAGTGCCACCGGCCGCCCGAACCAATAGCTCGAAGCCGTGCCGATAGATGAACAGCCCAGCGATCAAAAACAGCACACCGAAGCCGAGTTTTGAGGTGACTACTGTCGGATCGGTGATGACCTCTGCCGACAAGATGAGCACGACAACGATGGCGATCAGATCATCGAACAGATGGATCGACGAGGCGAGTCGACCGTGAACAAGGTTGCTCCGGAGTTCACTTTTGAGTACGCCAGCACCCACAATCGTCGAGCTAAGCGTGGCTGCCGCACCAAAGTAGATCGCGTTCCGAATCGGCTCGTTGAAGCCAAAGCTGGTCGCAAACAGATAGCCGATGGCGACGGCGATGGGTCCGACAACGACGACTTGGGTGATTGCGACGACTTCGCCGTCACGGAGCACAGACTGAAGATCCGAAACGTCGAGCCGTAGCCCGAAAACGAAGACGAGAAACGCGATTCCCCACTGGGCTAACTCGACTAGCTCCGGCTGGTCGACGAACATGCCGGTGATCAGTCCCGCAATAATGTAGAACGGAATCGCCGAGAAGCCGAACTGGTTGGCGATTACCAACAGCACACTGGCGGTAATAAAGACAACCGACAGCGCGAGAATGACCTCAGTCATCGGTCCCACCTCCAAGAGGCGTGCCGTCGACCGGATCGGTCGAGCGTTCGGCGGCCGCTTGGCGTTGTCGGACGCGTTCGATGTCGGCCTGCGTTGCGGCTTCGAACGCCGAAGGGTCGGTGAAATACTGTTCGAGATACTCACAGAGCGTTGCGGCGGTGAGATAGGTACTCATAATCACGTAGGCAGCACCACTGTTGTACAGTCTGCGCGCATCAGCGATACGCTCGGCTTCGACAAAGACGACCGCCTCGTCATTCGTTTCGGCCAACAGAATCTCGTTGACCTCGGTCTGGACGCTCGAACTCAGCACGAAGGACGCTTTCGAGAGGTTCGCAGCTTTTCTGACCTCCTTGTGTCGGAAATCACCGAACACGTACTCGTACTGTTTTTCGTCTTTGATCTGTTCGATGTGGGTGGTTTTTCGATCGATCACGACGACATCGTCGTAGGCCTCTTTCAGTACGGGAAGGGCGCGTTCGGTGATCTCATCGTAGCCGATCGCAACCGCGTGGTTGCGGTACTCTTTGATCTCTCTGTCGGCTGTTTCGCCGTCCTCAAACCGGCTGAACCACGGCGAGACCCGTTCGTAGATCGCGTGGTTGTAGGCGATGATGTACGTCGAAAGCGTCATTGTCAACAGCGCCATCAGCGTGAGATAGCCGAGAACGTCCGGACCGATGTAGCCCTGTGCCAACGCCAGTGCGCCGACGACGAGCGAGAACTCGCTGACCTGAACCATGTTGATCGACCCGAGGAAAGAGGTCTCGACGCTGAATCCTTCGCGGTCGATCAGATAGAACATAATCCAGAAGTTGCCGACCATCAGCACAACCGAAGCGATGACGGCCTCCTGCCAATACGCAAGGAGGCTGCCGAGGCCCTCGATCTGCAGGCCGATGCTGGCGAAAAAGACGAGAATGAAAAGTCGGTAATCGGCGTAATACGGTCTTCGAGCTCTTTGCTGTACGGCAACTGGGCGAGACTGATTCCTGCGAGGAACGCACCGACCTCAACAGAGAGGTCGAAGCCCTCGGCAATCGCAATAAAGAGAAACGCCCAGCCGATTGCGACAATCAAAAACACATCCTTGTTGTCGGCAATCCGGCGGAACAGCCGTGGAAGCAGATACCGCGAGGAGAGAATTGAAAACAGCCCGATAAAGCCCATCATCACGAAAATCACCGCGAGCGTGGTGGCGATCTCAGAGGCGTTATCAAGCGAATCGGCACTGAACAGCGCGAGTACGACGACGAGATAGATGTCTTGGACGATCAACACCCCGACGTCGATTTTACCCGGCAGTGAAGTGATCTCGTCTTTGTCAGTCAACACCTTCACGATCACGGGTGTCGCACCGAACACGGTCGCCAGCGCGATAACGAGCAC
>PWFE01000004.1 GCA_003554115.1 Haloferacaceae archaeon
CGGATGGTTGGCGAAACTGACCCCGCCGAATCCCCGCCGGGGACGATCCGGGGCGATTACGGACTCGATCTCGGTCGAAACCTGATTCACGCCTCGGATCACGAGGACCCCGGCTCGAACGAACGAGAAATCGAGCTGTTTTTCGACGATCATGAACTGCTCGACTACGAGCAGGTCACCGCCGAGTGGCAGTACGAATAACTCGTCACCGACTACGTTTTCGCTGTTCGATGTATACGAGATGGCTCCGTAGCCACTGAGCCAGATTCCAGCATCGTATAATCTGGGTAATGTTGATATTGCCGGCTGGCGTAGTTTCGACCATATGAACAGTAAAAAATGCCGTAAGATAGGTGCGCTGTGGGCGATTGGCCAGGGGCTGTTGACCGCTGCTGTGCCACAACTTAGCGAGAATCTCCTGAAACGAATGCTCGCCAAGAACTTCGAGAATGCGGCCGACCTCGAAACGAAGCCTGGCTACCGCCGCCAACTCCGGGCGGTCGGCATCGGCCTCACCGCTGCTGGCATCGCGACGCTCGTGATGGAGACCGTCGCCAACGACGAGGAGACCGTCGACCCAGAGCAGCCCTAACACCAGTTCGGCACAGTGCACTCGGACCGCCATATCGTGAATTGAAGAGTGGCTGAATACAGAGGGTTTTCACGGGACTGATCCAACAGTACCGTATGGATGCCGACAGCATCGTCATTGAGTGTCGGGACTGTGACTTTCAGGAGTCGTTTACGAACCTAGGGCGAGCGCGAGTCGCACTCGACGAACACGAATCAGCGGGCCACGAAGTCGACTGGCAGATCAACCAAGTTGCGGCTGGCGTCGAACGGGCTGGAGCCGACGCTGGCGTCTGTGGCGTCGACGGCTGTGAGAACCCGGACTCACCGTTGCTCACTGGCCCAGCCAACAAGCGCCCCGAAAGCTCTGATGAGAGGCCGACAAACACCGAAGAGACTACGTCTCATACGTGACCAGCAGTTGCCGGTCGACGTCGTACTCGATACCTGGCTCGCAGTCTAGCGAGGGCAGGATGTGGGCAGCGAGAACAGTCCGAATAGTCGACCGATCAATCGAATCAGGCTCGCGGTCGGCGACCGCATCAACGATGCTCGTCAGCGGAACGACGCCGTAGCTGCCATGCGTCAACTCGTCGAGACACCACGCACGCCAGTTGCGGCGTCGACGATGTGAGAGTGTCGTCGGGTCGTTCTCGGCTGGCCGGTCGTTGTGTCGAGTTGTCATGGTCGGTATCTCAGCCACAGTGAGCCGCCGGCATAACTGTTTGTTCGAACGTATTTATCAGCACAGTATGTCTCAGTAGCCGGCCAATGGCAGGCGAGCCCCGAACCAATCGGACAGTGATGCGACAGTGAGTGGTGAGTACTCCGTCGGAGCGGCTTACCCTGTGAAGCACCTGAAGAGTGTATGAATCGCCGACTCGGGCTGCTGGCGGCGGCGCTCGACGAGTTGCCGGTGAACGTCTCGGTTCTCGACAGCGACGGCGTCATCTGTCTGACCAACCAGTCCTGGCAGGCGTTCGGCGAGCACAACGATATACAGAAGCCAGCAGATACACTCGGAGTCGACTATCTTGCGGTCTGCGAGCGCGCCGGCACCGACCCCGCGCTGGCGGTCAAACGTGGCCTTACGGAGCTACTGGCGGGCCGCCGTACACAACTCGAACACCGATATCCCTGCCATTCGCCGATCGAACAGCGGTGGTTCCTACTGCAAGCAGTGCCACTCGTTTTCGATGACGAGCGGTTCGTGGTTGTTGCCCATATCAATATTACGCCACAGGTGCTGGCCGAACGCCGGCTGCGGGCCCAGCGAGACTCGCTGGCAGCACTTGCCGACCTCAACAGCGCGATCAGAGAGATCACTCACACCGCAATCGGCGAGTCGACGCGGCCCGAAATCGAGCAGGCAGTTTGTGACGCGCTGCTCGAAACGGGTCACTACTCGGTTGTCCAGATCGGTGAACTCACCGGCCGCAGCGAGCTGTTTTCGCCGCGGGCTACCGCCGGAGTCGACAGCTCCAACAGGGCGGAATCAAACGGTCAGTCGACCGCCGTGGGACTGTTCGGTGAAACCGCAATCCGACAGGCCGTCTGGACACGACAGCTCCAGACCACCCAGAAAACGGTCGAGAACGCTGCGTTTGACTGGCAAGCCGATGACGACTCCGCGGTCAGCGAGCGTGCACTCGCGGCCGTCCCGATCAGTCACGCCGGCCAGCTGTATGGACTCTGTGTCGTCGCTACTGACCGCCCGAACGCCTTCGATTCCGACGAGCAGGCGATTCTCACCCAACTCGGTGAGGTTGTCGGTCACGCGATTGCGGCCAGCGAGCGGCGCGATGCGCTGATGAGCGACGTACTAATCGAAATCGAACTCCGCCTGCCCGAGTACATTCCCCAGCCAACTCCACCGCCGGGCGACTGGTCTGTTGAGATCACTCACACCGTTGAGAGCCCTACGGGTGGCTACAACATGTTTGGGACAATCGACCACGAGGAGCTTTCGTCCTCCGAAGCCGTTTTCGAGCCACTCGAGGGGTTCGAACTGACTCTCCTCGGCCAGCAGGCCGGGACGTGCCGCATTGCGTTGCGGACCGACGGTGTCTGTGTGATCCCACTACTCGCAGCCCACGGCTGGTCGACCGAATCGGCAACGCTCGTCAACGGCGACTGTTATCTCACTGTCCAGCTGCCGGTCAGCGACAGCGTCCGCACGGTGGTTGAGACGGTCGCCGAAATCGCTCCAGATGTCGAGCTCTTGGCTCGCCATCAGCGACACGTCAGCCAGCCGATCGGCCACACGCAGGACTCACCGGTCGACGAACTCACCGACAGACAGCGAACCGTGCTGCAGACGGCGTACGCGGCTGGCTACTTCGAGTGGCCACGCGATAGCTCCGGCGAACAGGTCGCCGAGACGCTAGGAATCTCAGCGCCGACGTTTCACCAACATCTACGGATCGGCCAACAAAAACTCATCGAGGCACTGTTCGAAACGGAGCCGATTACCGCCTAAAACGCGTTATTTGGCGGCCGCGAGCGGTTCGTCGAGGTCGATCTCGCCGGCATCCAACTCGGCTTCAATCTCACGAGTGGCTTTCACCATGTTCGCCATTTTGCCGTAGGCGATCTCTCGCGGTAGGAGTTTCACACCACAGTCAGGGCTGATCGTGAGTCGCTCCGGTGGGACGACCTTCAGGCCCTGCAAAATATTTTCTTTGATCTCTTCGACCGTCTCGATTTCGGCGGTGTGAACGTCGACGACCCCAAGCGCGAGATCCGGGACGAAATCCGGCTCGGTGAAGACGTCGATCTGCTCGTAGCCACCGTTACAGAGTTCCAGATCGAACTCGTCGATTGGGTAGTCGTTCAACTCGGGGTAGATCCGCGAGTAATCACCGTAGCAGACGTGAAGCCCAATGCGGACTTCCTCTGGAATGCCGCTGACGATTCGGTCGAGTGCCTCACCAACGATGGCGTGATCGTCCGGCGTCGTTGCCAGCGCGGGCTCGTCGATCTGGATGTATTTTGCGCCGGCTTCGACGAGGCGTTCGATCTCGATGTTGACCAGATCCGCAAGTTCGTAGACGAGTTCCTCTTCGGTGTCGTAGGCCTCGTTGAACGCCCAGTTGCCCAGGGTGTACGGTCCGGTGATCGGCACCTTCACGGGTTTGCTGGCGACGTTGTTCGTGAACTCGAATTCGTCGACTAACCACGGTTCGTCGTAGCTGACTGGCGAGGAAACCGAGGGTTTGTCGAAGTAGTTGTGGCCCCAGACCTTGACTGGACCATTAAATTCGTAGCCATCAATGCGGTCGGCGAAGAACTCGACCATCTCGTTTCGCCGAACCTCGCCGTCGACAACGGTGTCGAGTTGGGCGCGTTCGTGTTCGTTGGTGATGACGCGAGCAGCGTCGTCGTGGGCCTCTTTGAGGTCCTCGGCGTCGAATTTTGACTCTGGGTCGTCGACGAGTTCGTCAGCGCGGTTGAGCCACTTCGGTTTCGGATACGAACCGACGACGGTCGTCAGCAGGAAGTGGTCGGTTTCGAGGTCATCCGGGCGGAACTGTTCGCGGTTGTCGGCTGGTCGGCTCATGCTGTTACCTCCTCTTCGGCGGCCGCACGGGCGATGGCGGCCAGTTTCTCGCGGTGTTTGTTCACGGGCAGATAGAACGGTTCGGTGTTCGTTGTCAGATACAGGCGGTCGAACTCTTGGACGGGTACCTGACCTTCGAACCACTCAACGCGCTCTTCGAGCGTCTCGGCCGACTCGACAAGCGTGTTTTGACCGTCGGCGATGCCGAGGGCAGCGGCGTTTTTCGTGCCGAACTCGTTGATGTTAGAGAGCGTCTCTTCGCGGTCGCCGGCGACGAGATCGAAGCCGAGTGCTTCGACGTCGGCATCCATCAGGTGCGCGTAGGTTTTCTCATCGAGCGCGCCGAAGTAGGTGTGGACGACCACGTCGGCGTCGGTTTCGCTGGCGACCGTATCGACGGCCTCGGCGAGCTGCTCTTGGAGATCCTCGTCGGGAGCGTTCTCGACAAGCGACGGTTCGAGCAAAAACAGCGTTTCGTGTTCTGGGAAGGCCTCAACTTCGCCGCCGAGGAACTCGGCGATGGCCTCGAAAAAGTCGTGTTCGTCGCCGTAATACTCGTCCGTTGCGAGGTCGAAAAGTGAGTACGGTCCTGGCAGGACGGCCTGCAGCGAGCCGCTGTCGACGTGTTCACTTGCGGCGTCGAGTTCGTCGGCCACGTCGCCCGAGAAGGTGAGTTCGCCTTCGACCACAGGGTCGCGGTAGAAGTTGTTGTTGTCGTAGTAGCGAACGATCCCCTTAGGATCGACGTTCTCGTGGGTCGTCAGTGGGTGCGCAAGCATGTCGTCCCAGCGGAGCTGGCCCTCAACGATGCGGTCGAGTCCGTTCGACTGTTGTTCGTCGAGCACCTCAGCTCGATACTTTTTGTAGGCAGCGGCGATTTCGCCGCCCTCGGTCCCAGAGATCAGATCGTGCTTCTGGTGGCCCTTGAGGTCCGAAAGCTCCTGTTTGGCTGCATCCGGCAACGGAAACAGTCCCGGTGTTGTCGCAACTCGTTCAGTCATACTCCGACGTTTGAGATGTAGTCGCTTAATATTTGCTAAGACGTTTTATGCTTTTCAGTAATTACGCTCTCTGCAAACGAGAGTCCCGTAATCTCGAATCGCGCGCCGCCGGTGTCGCTTTCTGTGGCACGGATCGCCCAGCCGTGAGCGTCGACGATTTCGGCGACGATGGC